>DATHRQ010000425.1:0-4462 GCA_035465095.1 Anaerolineales bacterium
CACGGCTGAGGTTTTGTTTGAAGGCCTCCTCCATATAGCGGCGGTTGAACAAGCCGGTCAACGGATCGTGGATGGATTGCTCGTGCAGGGCTTCGCGCAGTTGGACGTTATTGATCACCAATGCCGTCAGGTTGGCAAACAAATGACCGAATTGAATTTCATCGGGGGTGAACTCATAACCGGGTTGATCCCGCGCTATCCCAAGCACGCCCAAACACTGGTCATCGTTCAAAATGGGAAAACTTGCCGCTGCATGCAGTGGCAATTCATCGTAGGCCGACTGGCGACGCTGCCAACTGGCATAGTCCTGTAACACGACGGGCTCGCGCTTGTCGAAGGCCCGCCAGGAAAGCACGGCTTCGCTGCGGCCCATCTTTTTGCCGATCAGGCCGGATTGGTTTTTTGTTGCGGCTTTTACAACCAATGTAGCGTCTTCTGCCAGCATGATCTCCACGAAGGAGGTGTCCAAAAAACTGGCGGATATTTCCACAAGCGCGTTCAGGAGCTGGTCTATCTTGCGATGTTTCAGCAGATCGAGCGTGATCTGGTGCAGGCTGGCGAGCATCTCATTCTGATGGCGGATCGTCTCCTCGTTCTGTTTGCGTTCTGTTATGTCCATCATTGCCCCAATCATGCGGAAAGGCTTGCCGTTGTCGTCACGGAGGATATAAGCACGATCCATCACGTTGGCGTAGGTCCCGTCGAGACGTTGAAAGCGATATTCCTTCGACCAAAAGTCCATACCTTCGCTCAAGGCTTTTTGAATGGTGTGTTCCACCGGCGCCTGATCACTTTCATGAATGCGATCCCGCCTCCATTCGGGATTGGTCTGTAGTGATTCAGAGGGATAGCGAAATATTTTTTGAAGCCCTGCGCCCCACCAGATCTGGTTTGTGTTCAGGTCCCAATCCCAGACGGCATCCTGCGTGGCCCAGGCTATCAACCTGAATCTTTCCTCACTGCGGCGGATGGCCTCTTCAGCCTGCTTGATCTCGGTGATATCGCGCGAAACCCCGACGATACCCGTTATTCGTCCTTTCTCATCCTTTATCGGAACCTTGGTTGCTGAAAACCAGCGAGGTCTGCCCTCCGGCGTGGGATTGAATTCGAGGCGGTCAATAAGTGGCTGGCCGGTCTTCACAATGCGTTGTTCCTCCTCATGGAAATGTTGCGCGAGCTCCTCATCCTGAAAATCCAGGTCGGTTTTACCAATGGCCGCGTCTGCTGAGGAAACACCCAGGATTTTCATTTGGGCCTTGTTGATACGCGTAAATCGTGAAGCGGTATCCTTGAAGTAGATGGTATCCGGAATATTGTCCATCAAGGCCTGAAGAAGATCACGTTCGACGGCGAGCGCGGCTTCCGCCTGCCTGCGTTCGGTAATATCACTTATACCAATGAAGACCTTGGACCATGTCTGCTCGTAGCCGGGCGGGACGGTGAGGCGAAGAAACACAATGAGCTTTTCGCCCTGCAATGTGTAATTGATGAGTTCGCTCTCAAAACTTGTTTCGCCCCTTTCAAGCGCGAGCAATTCCTCCTTGAACGGGATCAGGGATTCGGGCCCCAGAACCTTCGACAGATTCTCCAGCAGTTGTTCCTTGGATTCAGCCTGGTACATTTCGAGCGTGGCCCTGTTCACATCCAGGATTTTCACCCGGGCAACACATTCGGAAACCTGTTCTGGATGCGCGTCAAAATAAGCCCGGAAATCGACCACTCCCGTGCGGCGCAGATCATCAAAGTGGTTCCGCACAGCGGAGAAATCCTCCTCCCAGATCGATATGGGTGCATACTCGAACAGCGCGCGGAAGTGTGCTTCGTTGCTGCTGAGTTCAACTGTACGTTCCTTCACGCGTTCTTCGAGCTCGGCGTTGATGCGGGTTAATTCGGCGTTCCTCGCAAGCAATTCCTGCGAGGTCAATTCCAGGCTGTGTTCGAGCATCCTGCGGTCTTCATCAAATTGCCAGTAGGCGTCATTGACCGCCCGCAGGAGATCCGACTGATCGTCTATGGACGGCTTCGTTGCGTTTGTAAACCGTCGCAACTGCCGTTTTAACAGGTTGTGCAGCTTGTTCATTTACAATTCTGATAAAGTTGTGATTGTCATCGTTTGGTTGTGCAGTTCGCATTTCGCAGAAGGTGTGAACGGGGAAATTTCTCCGTAGGAATAGAAACCGGCGAGCACGGTATTCTCACCAAGAATATCCCGTACGCCTTCCACTTCCTCTTCAATCCTTTGTTTGAGTACCAGCTTTCTGCCCACACAACTGATGAGCAATGCCAGTGCGGGCGCTATATTTCCGATGGCTTCATAACTGGTTTGTGCCGCGCCGATGGCTCCATCTATAAGACGGTCAAAATTTGCCATCATAAATCGGGTGCGCAAATTCCGGGGCATGTCGCCTGCAAACGTAAGACTGTGTTCTGTCTCATTGACACCAAGTATGGTGCGCACGACTTCCTCCCCTGACGATGTCCTCAGGCTCAGTGGAAACAGCAGGCCGCTGGCAGGCAGGTGTTTTGCATGTTCCCCCAGATATTTTTTATACAAATCCAAAGCCGGTTGTCCATCCAGTTCGTATAGAATATTTCCATCCGAGCGTGTGATGAGCCGTTCGGGTCCGAAAGGATCCCAGCCTCCCAATGAACCAAAACCCACCTTGATGTGGTCGCCATACAGGCCAACGACTGCAATCCGGTCCGGTTCAGGAGGCCCGTCCCAAAGCACCAGCGTCTCCTGAAAGCGGTCTCCATCGCCGGCCAGCCCGCCCGTCAGCGTGACGCTCGGTGGCAGGTGCTCTGTCAGACCCGACACCAGTTCGCTTCCGTTCACGTTTTGTCCATCAGAAATCACAAACACATGCACCAGCGAATCGTGCGGCAGGGAAGCTGCCAGTTTTACCCCCGCCTGAAAACTGTCGCTTACCTCGCCAAGTTTCAGGCTCGCCCCCTGCAGGCTTGTATTTTCAAAAGCGATGGCTGTTACAACAAGTGTCTCGTTGGTAACTTCCGTGCCTGAGATCTCTCCGGCGGTTGAACATCCGATACGATGGGCATTGGGATATGCGTTTCGTACATCCTCCCTCAATGCAGATTTCTTAAGGCAGGCAGGACTGCCAAAGAGTAGGACCAATTGCGCATCCGCCCCCAATGTTCCAGGAGGGGCCGGCGTCCAGTTTTTGTTTTCACTCCAGCGGGATTGTTCGATTTTCATGATCTCTCCGTTCGATCTTCACCAATAACAATTGATTTCTAATATTGTGCTGGCATCAGAATATATTGGACGTTGATTTTTCGGATAACCAAATATCACCCACGGATATTGTGTTTATGTGGACACGATCAGTGTACGACAGGAAATTATTATAATGTGTACGTTACAAGAAACACTACGAAATACAAAGTTTGTAATATAACCCTTATCTTCCAAAAAGGACGGATGATACGAACGGTTACACTTCCACCCTCACATCAACGATCCGATCCAGTCGAAAACTCCGCTCCGCCTCCCGCAAATGGCAGTACGCCTGCAAATAGACATAATCCGCCAGCCCCGTCACCCCTTTGGGCGTGATCCAGCGCTCGGTCTCTTTCCCCTCCCCATCCATATAGCGGATGTGCATGCGCTTCTCCCCGTAGATCGCTTCTCCCAGGACGGTCGGCAGTTGAATGCCCTCCTCGGGCCAGGCGGGCGAGTTGTAAATGCCGATGTACTCCTCCAGCGGCTTGTTATATTGTTTCAACTGTTCCATCATCACGAAGAAAGCGGCACGTGCTGCCAGCGCGCCGTCCAATGCGCGGTGTTTGACTGTGATCGGCAGTTCGAAGGCCTCCGTGATGTAGCTTAGGCTGTACGACGGCAGATCGTAATGCTGACGTGCCAGCATCAAGGTATCGATCAGGTTGGGGACCTGCAATTCATGCCCCAAACCTTTGAATTCGCTGTCCAAAAACTGGAGGTCGAATTTTGCATTGTGACAGACCACCACTGTGTCACTTAACCAGCCCAACACTTTGGGGCCGACTTCCGCGAACAATGGCGCGGATTCCAGTTCGTCATCCGTCAACCCGTTCGTAGATGATGCCCCCACCGAAAGCGGACGTTCGGGATTCACGAGCGTCTGATATTGTTCCCTGATGCGTTTTCCTTCGCTGATAACGATTCCCACTTCACAGATACGGTCCCCGAACCACGGCGAGAGACCTGTGGTTTCCAAATCCAAAAAGGCAAAACGCGCGCTTGTAAGGTCGAACATACGTGCTATTATACGATATTCTGTCATTCTGAACGACCGAAGAATCTCCGCTATCGTATGAAGACTCCCTGATAGAGAAAAGATTCTTCGTCGCTACGCTCCTCAGAATGACAGAAAGGAGAATGTTTCTCCCGCTGTATACGGTTCCACCTGTCCGCCCCGGTACAACACCACTTCACCCGCTCCATACACAATCCACGAAT
>DATHRQ010000426.1:0-7498 GCA_035465095.1 Anaerolineales bacterium
ATGATCAAGGAAGGCATGAAGTTCAACACATCCAACCCGCGCCTGACGCAAGCCATCACCCGCGTTATGATCGGAGAAGGGATGTATTTTGGGAACACGTTTTCGGAGAACCGTCAAAAGTCGCTCCAAGCCTTGAAGGCAATGATCGAACAGGCCATTGAGCGCGGTGAAGTGGACCCAAGCGTGGATGTGGAACTGGCTGTGATGGTGATGGAAACCTGGAGCAATACAATCAGCACGTATGTAATGAACGAAGGCATGAAGCAGAAGGACATTATGAAATGGATCCGTTCTGCTAAGACACAGGAAACGATCGACAAATTGTTATATGTAATGGAATATGGGTTGCGAAAAACAGAATCGCAATTTGAGGCACAAGCCTAAAAAGGAGAAATCGATGAAACTGACTTTGAGGTTGGCCTGGCGTAATTTATGGCGTAATCGGCGCAGAACCCTGCTCGTTGTGATGGCAATGGCAGTAATGATGTCGTTTCTGATCATGTACGACAGCATGATCCTTGGCTTTGAAACCGCCGTTTATGGAAACGCCATCAAGCTGAGCGGCGGGAACATACAGATCCGCGCCGTCGGGTACGAAGATTCCTACAGCGCAAATCCCATGCTGCCCATGGGCAACGGGCTGGATGCCGTTCAGGCGGCTGAAGCGCTGCCCGACGTATCTGTGGCTCTAAGACATGCCAATACAGGCGGTCTGGTTTCCAACCATGAAGGTGTATTCCCTGTTGCCATTTACGGAATCGAGCCGGAAAGGGAAAAACCCGTCAACCCTGTGATGCAGGATGAATTTCTGGTTGCCGGGCGTTTTCTACAGGCAGATGATGGAGACGCGATCTTCATCGGCAAGGGACTGGCAGATGCGATGGGCATAAGCGTCGGTGACCGCGTCCCGGTCAGCGGCAAATCCGTCAACGAAGAGATGAGCAAACGCACGATGACCGTCGTCGGTATCTACGATATCAGCCTCCCGTCTCTTGAACGCCAGGTCGTATACATCTCCCTGAAAGCTGCACAGGACATCTACGATCTGGGCGACAACGTCACCGAGGTAATCCTATTTACAGAAGTTACGGGCAAGGAAAACCCGATTGTGGAAGAACTCAACGCCTCTTTATCAGGATACGAGATCTCCACCTGGAGGAACGCCATCCCCGAGTTGAGCTCAACGGTCGAGATGAAAAATGCTGTCATGACGGGCTTCAGCGCAGTCCTGCTTGGCATCGCCGCGATCGGCATTTTCAATATCCTGCTGATGGCTATCTACGAACGCACTAAAGAGATCGGTCTGCTCGGCGCCATCGGCCTCAAACCTCGGGAAATCACATTACTATTCCTGGTTGAGGGCATCATGATCGGCCTTATTGGCGCTTTCGTTGGAACGCTCATGGGCTATTTGATCACATCAGTGCTTGGCATTTTCGGTCTCAACTATGGAGCCTTCGTTGATATGGTGGACTACATGGCGCTGTTGGGCACGCATATTTACCCGACCTTCGATATTAATCTGACGTTGCAGCGTGCCGGCATGGTCGCCTTGATCTCCGCCATAGCCGCGTTTTACCCGGCGCTGGAAGCTTCCCGCCGTGAACCGGCGGAAGCCCTGCATCACGTCTAGGAGAATCAACATGAACTATATTCTAAAAATGTCCTTCCGAAACCTGATGCGCAATAAACGCCGCTCCGTTTTCTCTGCGCTTGGCATTGCCATTGGGACAGCCTTATTGCTCTTCATGTCAGCGACCATCCGTGGGGAAATGCGCGGCTCGCTCGATCTCACGATCAACCTGCGTACAGGCCATTTGCAGATCCATGCCGAAGATTATAAAGATGAAAACATGAGCCTCAAGCGTGCAGACATGATCGAAGCCCCTCTCGATATTTCGAATCAGATCGAGGGCATCCCTCAAGTCAAAGCAGCCAGTCCGCGCCTGAACATAAGCGCTATCCTCGCCTTCAAAAATGAGACCATCGGCGTACAGGTTATTGGCATCGACCCTCCATCTGCCGCCAACGCAATCTACAGAGAAGGCCTGGTTGCGGGAGAGTTCCTTACACCAGATGATCGCGAAGGCGTACTGATCGGCCTGCCCTTGGCAGAAAGCTTGAACCTTTTTCCAGGGCAAACGATCGACCTGATCCTGAACACCTCTGAAGGAGATACGGACGAGCAGCGCTTTACCATCCGTGGTGTGTACACTACCAACACCCCGGGCTATGACAAAGCGACCATCTTTATGCCGCTCGAAAAAGCCCAAACCATCTCACGGACTGAAAACTATGCCAGCATGATCTATATCCTCCTGCACGAAATGGATGACACCGCCGCGGTCAAGGCAGCCATCAACGCGCCGGGCTATATCATTGAAGATTGGGAAGAACTCAACAGGCTCATATTGCTCGTCGAGCAGATATCAAATGGCATGATGTTCTTCTTCAATCTGATGGTCCTGGGCGTCACCTCAACGGTCATCATGAATACGCTTTTGATGGCTGTATACGAGCGCACACGCGAAATGGGTATTCTGGGTGCGCTTGGCATGAAAACCAGGCAGATCAAAGCCCTGTTCCTGACAGAAGCCACCTTGCTCGCCCTTGGCGGCGTGCTCCTTGGTCTGGCCATCGGCGTACCGCTTGTCCTTTATTATTCACAAGTGGGTTTCTTTTTTGGCGACCTTGGCATATCAGCAAACTCGTCATTTATGCTCGGAAACTCCATCTATCCTCATCCCACCGTTGGTGACGTAATCAGCGTAAGTATTGCCGCTTTTTTGATCACCATTCTTTCTGGATATTACCCCGCTACACAGGCATCCAAACTCGAACCTGTGGAAGCACTTCACAGCAACAACTAAGGAGAAACATCATGGAAGTCGCAAAACTTACAGACGTTACCCGCGTTTATCAAATCGGAGAGGTGGAGACCCACGCCCTGCGCGGTGTCGACCTGACCATTGGCGAAAAAGAATTCACCACGCTGGTCGGCCCATCCGGGTCCGGCAAAACCACCCTGTTGCAATTGGTCGGCTGTCTCGATATGCCCACCTCCGGCAAGGTCTTCATCAATGGACAGGAAGCAACCAGCATGAACCGTAACGAGCGAGCCGAACTGCGCAAGGGCACCATTGGATTCATCTTCCAATTCTTTGCGCTGGTTCCCACATTAACCGCCTACGAAAATGTGGAACTGCCCCTCCTGCTCATGGGCGAGAAAAACCACAAAGGACGCGTGATGGAATTGCTCGATGCGGTCGATCTCAGTGACCGCGCCGGACACCGCCCCGATCAACTCTCTGGTGGACAACAGCAGCGCGTCGCTGTCGCCCGAGCGCTTGCTTCCAACCCCAAACTGATCCTGGCCGACGAACCCACCGCCAACCTCGACTCTGAGAATGGAGCACAGGTCATGGACATCATGGCAAAGCTCAACAAGGAAACCGGCGTCACCTTTGTGTTTGCCACCCACGATCCGCGCGTCATAAAATATGCCACACGCTTAGTCTCGCTCAAGGATGGCTTGATCACAAAGGATGAAAATGTCAACGGAAAGAAGTAGTTATAGAATGAAGAAAGCATATTTAATCGCCCTAATCCTGGTGTCACTGGTGCTATCTGCCTGCGGCTCCAACTCCGCACCGCAAGCCATTCCTACAATTGTAGTGGGAAGCGGGAACACTGCCGACACGCCAAAGCCAATTTCGGCCTCATCAGATCGAGATGGTGTCATTGCATCGGCTGTCGTTGTCCCCGCGCAGGAAGTGCAGCTTGCATTTGCCACTGGCGGCAGTGTCATGAAAGTGAACGTGGAGGTCGGTGACCGAGTAACGGCAGGGCACATATTGGTTGAATTGGACAGCACACTTGCCCAACTCGACGTGGAACGGGCACAGCGCACCCTGCGCGAACTGACATCACCAGGTGCGGTCGCTGCCGCCGAAGAAGCAGTTGTGAATGCGCTCGAAACCCGCGATGATGAAGCACAGGATGTGATCGCTCTCGATTATGGGCGTGCATCCCAGGAGCTGCTGGATGAAGTTCGGGCAGAGATCACCCTTGCTGAAAATCGGGTTAAGGCGGCACAGGCTGCCTATGATCGGGTTGCCAACAGATCACTGGAGAACCCTGCCAGAGCCAATGCCCTGCTTGCCCTGAACGATGCCAGGGCATATCTTAACAGCCTGCGTGCCGATTATCAGTGGTACGTTTCGCCTCCATCCGAAACGGATGTCGCCAAAACAACCGCCCAGGCCGCTATTGCCGAAGCCGCCTATCAGGAAGCGCAGTGGTACCTGGCTGCCCTGAAAGGCGAAGATGTCCCTGCTGAGGCATCTGGCCCAATGCTGGCACAATTGCAGCAAGCCAGAGCCGATCTCGCCGCGGCACAAAAACGCCTGGAGCAGATCCGTCTGGTCACGCCGATATCCGGCATTGTTGCACAGGTCAATGTGACTGCGGGTGAATATGCCACACCGGGACAGACCCTGGTCATCGTTATTGACATGGATCAAATGCAGGTCAAAACCACAGACCTCAGCGAGCGCGATATCAGCAACGTAAAAGTCGGTGACCCCGCAGCGATCATTGTAGATGCCTTGAACGAGGAATACAGCGGTACAGTCATCAGCATCTCGCCGATGGCAGATACGCTTGGCGGCGATGTCGTCTACGAAGTGACGATTGCATTTAATGAACCGCCTGAAAGCGTACTCCCTGGAATGACTGCAGAAGTAAGTATTAACGAATAAAGAAGAACATATCTAACATCAGGCAAAAAGCACAGTCCTTGTGACTGTGCTTTTTGTTACATGAAATTTTCAGTCGATCATTCATCCTGTTATTTCCACCCAAGTGGATGTATACTCTGGAAAAACCCAGAAAGGAGGACTTCATGAGCATAAACACCATCATCCAGGTTGCCATCGGCCTATTCTTTATTTGGATCATTTTGGCCATGATCACGTCACAAATCCAGGAATGGATCGCGTCCATGTTGAGCTGGCGCGCCGGCATGTTGGAGGACGCCATCGGTACGCTGCTGGGAAACCAGGAATTGCGGGAGAGGTTCTACCAACATCCGCTGATCAAGGCATTTTATACCAATCACGGTAAAAGGAAACCGGGCGGTATCCCTGATGATAAATTTGCATTGGTTGTACTCGAAATGCTGATCGAATCTGGAAAATCAGGAGAGGAGATCAAGTCCGCTTTTGAAAGCCTGAAAGAGGGCATCCAGTCCCTCAAAGGACAGGAGGGCTTCGACAGGATCGCTTCATCGCTCGAAACCTTGTTAATCGGCATCGAAGGAAGAGCAGATGCAACCGTTGATTCGTTCACTGAGGCGCGCAAACGTGTCGAAGGCTGGTTCAACGATTCGATGGATAGCCTGACCAATGCCTATCGCCGTCGTGTGCAGATCGTCGCCATCACCGTTGGAATTTTGCTCGCCTCGGTTCTAAACGTGGATTCAATTGCGATCGCCACACAACTTTGGAGCGACCCACTAATACGGGCAGCGGTGGTCGAACAGGCGGGTCAACTCGATTCGACCGGGCAGCCGTCTGATCAACTGATGGATCCACAGGATGTAACGGATATCGTCAACCAGTTGGAGGAATTGGCCATCCCGATTGGTTGGACAAAGGAAAACTTCCCTGTGGATGGTTATGGCTGGTTTATCAAGATCGGCGGCCTGCTTATCACTGCCGCAGCTTCCGCACAGGGGGCGCCCTTTTGGTTCGACTTGATGAGAAAACTGCTGGGCCGCAGCCCAAGTTCGGAGTCTGAGGACTAGGAAAGTCAAACGATCTGACATACGAATTTTATGTTTTGCACCTCGGCCGCATGAAAAAGAAAGGTTTATGATACGCGGCGCCTCTTTCATGATTACGAAGAGACGCTGCGTATTCTTCAAAATAGGAAAAGTTAATGACCCTCCCCACCAAGATTACTGTTATCGGCGCAGGCTCAGCATCGTTCGGTGAGAATACGCTTTCTGCGATCATGCGCTCGAAGAAACTCCAAGGCTCCACGCTCGCGCTGGTTGACCGAAATGCCGACAGCCTGGATATCGTCCATCGTCTGGCAAACAGGCTCAACGTTGAGTGGGATGCGGGGTTCGTCATCACAGCCGATACAGATCACAAAGAGGCGCTGTCTGACAGCCAGTTTGTTGTCAATGCCATCGAAGTCGGTGCGCGTGAAAATCTGTGGCAGCAGGATTTCGAGATCCCCATCAAGTATGGTGTGCGTCAACCCTATGCGGAGAACGGCGGGCCGGGCGGCTTCGCACACGCTGCACGCAACATTGGACCCATCATGCAGATCGCGCGCGATATGGAACAGGCCTGCCCCGATGCCTGGTTCGTCAACTTCACCAACCCGATGATCCGCATTTGCGATGCGGTCAATCGTCACAGCAGGATCAAGGCCGTTGGCTTGTGTCATCAGATCTTTCAGGGATATATGGCGGTGGGTATTGCGCTTGCCAACGACCTCGGCATCGAAGTGCCTGAAGGCCTGACAGGCATGCATGCCGCGGTCGATCAACATCCGTTGCAGCAGCGCGTGAAGGAACAGATCGTGCCGCTGGTGGATATTCGCGCTGCCGGGCTGAATCACTTTACCTGGATACTTTCCATTCATGACCGTCGTACAGGCGAAGACCTGTATCCACTCTTCAAAAAACGCTTCTTTGAACTGGACCCGACATTTGAACCGCTTACGAGAGACGTTTTCTCAGCCTTTGAATTGTTCCCAGTTCCCGGTGATACACACCTGTGTGAGTATCTACCCTGGATGAGCGATGCCAGCACCAAACCCTGGGAAAGATACAACATCCGTTTATACGATTGGGAGTTGTTTGCAAACGTGCGTGAGTTTGAACTGCATCGCCTGAATGAAATGGCGAACGGTGGCTCAACCATTGAGGCTCTGCTCGATACCGATTCAGAAGGTGCGCTTGAAATGATCGAAAATGTGGCTGGCACAGGCAATCACTATCACCTGGCGGCAAACCTCCCAAATGCAGGGCAGATATCCAACCTGCCTCTTGGCGCAACCGTTGAAACGCCCGTGCAGGTCAACGGCGCAGGGATACATCCCGTCCATGTTGGCGCGCTGCCTGAACCGATCGCAGAACTTCTTCGACGCGAAATATCGGTTGCGCAGTTATGTGTGGATGCCTGTATTGAGGGATCGCGAGAAAAAGCCCTGCAGTGTCTGCTGCTTGACCCAGTCATTAGAGATATTGACACAGCCAGAAACATACTGGACGACTATCTGACCAGATATAAGGAATATCTACCGCAGTTTTGGGAGTAGAAAAGCCGGTGGTTGAGTACGAAGGTATCGAAACCACCTATATGCAAGGAATCTTTTGTTGCTTGTTGGTTTCGATACGTTCCTCACTTCGTTCGGAAATACTCAACCAACAGAATTCTCTAAAATGAAAATCATCACCCCTCAACCTGACAACGAACAATTC
>DATHRQ010000427.1:0-11286 GCA_035465095.1 Anaerolineales bacterium
TTCAGAGATGACAGGTTCAGGATCTGATGCTGAGGCGATACGCACATTATGGTTGTTTTGCGCGATCCAGCTCCAAAGACCATGATTATCCGTGCTTGCGATCAATTCCCCATCCAATTCTAGAAAAGCTACACCTCCATCAAAGTCAGATAATAAGTCACTGGACGTTGTAAGAAGTTCATCAAAAACGATGTCGCTGGATTCCCCTGCGAATACAACCATGCTCGAAATGGTCGCCATGCGGTGATGCAATTCGGAATCGAGAGCGGCAGTAACTGATTGAACCGCACGTTCATCACGCTCGCCCACGAGGGAACGCATGTCGTTTTGATGCAGGGTAACACTCCCAAAGGCGATGAATAACAACAATACCGTTAGCGGTAGAACCGTGACGGCATAAAGTTGCAAAGGCAGACCCCGCAACCGAGCAAAGGACCTTCGCCTGGGAGGTTTCATTCCTCGCTGAATTGTCCCGTGTCCTGCGAGATCCAGCCGAATGACACCGCGCGCATGACGGCTTCGGTGCGGCTGTTGGCTTGTAGTTTAGCGAAGATGTGTGCGAGATGTCCCTGTACGGTGCGATCGCTGATACCCAACTGCACACCAATAGCCTTATTGGTGAATCCCTTTGCCGCCAGCCGCAATACATCAAGTTCGCGGTCAGTCAATGAATTAATCGGGGTAGTTTCAGCCGGCTTGAACAGGTTCGACATCAGTTTGCGTGTGATGTTCGGGTCAAGAGCTGACCTGCCTTCGTTCACATCGCGCACCGCCTGGATGAGTTCATCCGTTTTGGCAGTCTTGAGCACATATCCATTTGCGCCCGCCTGCAAAACAGCCATTACATAAGGATCATCATCATACGCAGTCAGGATCAATATGCCCACTTCAGGGAGGTGCGAACGGACCCAGCGCGTCACTTCGATACCGCTTGCTTTCGGCATTTGAATGTCCAGAACCGCCACATCAGGCTTGTGTTTTCGGATCAGGGATTGCGCTTCATCCCCGTCACCCGCCTCGGCAATGACCTGCATATCGCGTGCGCTTTCGATGATCTGCCGAATCCCACCACGGACGATATGATGGTCATCCGCCAGAAGGATTCGTATTTTTGTCTTTGATTTGCTCGATGACTTGGGCATAATTTCTCTTGTCTAATTTCTGATTATATGTTTGTGTCTGATAAATATAAGGGAAAACCAACCAGGCGATTCCCAAACCAGCTAAAATTCCAGTGATGAAGCGCATTATTGAGTTGAACGAACCAAGCGCATCACCCGCATAGAAAGTCGCTGGAAAGTTATTATTCGTTAGATTTTCCAGCCACGCATTTGTATCACGAAATCCCTGACCGATACCAGCGAAATCACTGACCATGTGACTCATCCCATCAACGGCAATAGGAAGAAGCAATAGTACAAACACCCACCATGAAAGTGGGTTGACTTTTCGACGGAACGGATACCAGACTACAGCGAAGAACCAAACGCTAGTGTAGAATGAGATCATGCGATCCGACCAGGCAATCTTCCAGCCCATCGATTCATTTCCTACGAACTGACGGAGTATCAGCGGGTTGATCGTGTCCTTCCAAGCGGTTTGGATTTCGCTGAGGGAGTACATGGTCTTCTCACCAAACCAAAAGAAGGAACGCTCTGGCAATTGGTGGCAAAAAAAGGAGTACAGAAAGTAAATCGACCTTCCCGCGCCTGTCCAGCCAATCTGCATGAAGACAGGTGCGAGGTAAGGTAAAAAGACCCAAATACCGTAGACAATTAGGAAGACTTCGAACCAGTGGGTACTTATCCACTGAAGAAGGGATGGGTTCGATCTTTTGGGGGAGTCTTTCGTTACAGTTGTCATTTGAGCGCTGCTTATTGCGCTTCAGGTTCAGGCGCGCGATTGAGGTTAGCTCGGTAAAAAGCCTTGGCGGCTTCCGCGTCGAACGATTCGAACTTCTGCAGACGTGTCCAAGATGTCATAACAAGGGGAACGTCGATCGTATCCCAAGGGTATGCGATCATTTTTGTGTTACCAAGTTCATCCATCACAGCACCGATCTGAGATTTCAATTCCTCACATCCCGTATCGTCAAGCAAGTTACAGTTGTACCAGAAGATGATATATCCGTGCTCCAGGTTGTGGACGAGATAGCCAGCTGGATATGTGTAGATATTCGTTTCATAAAATCCTGCCTGTGCTTCCTGCCCATAATGCGGGCCTGAAGTTGGTGGATCGGAATTGTATTCACCTGGATCGCTATCGAGTTCGATGTGACTGACTGCCATCTCAGGTATCTCTTCACCTGCCGCAGGTTTGACTCCCTGCCAGACGATCAATCCTATAATTGCTAAAACTCCCACACCGACCCCACCCCAGATGAGCTTAGAGATCAATTCTTGTCTTTGTTGTTTTTCACGTCTTTGTTGTCTTTTTGTTTTTGTACTCATTATTTTCCTCAGACTCTCATATCAAGATAAAAACAGACGTCATACTTCCCTTGACGCCTGTTTTGTTTGGGATATTACGAGAGCAGGAAACGCTCGTCATCTACTTGACTGTGATCGGGAGCCTCATGCCTGCTTCATAGTGACCTTCCACATGACAAACAAATTCAAGGTCGCCAGCAGATGCAGGTTCGGTAAAAGGTTAGTCAAGAGTTTTCGTTGCGCCTGGCGTCAATTCATCTTCTTCAATCATTGCCAACGCTATCTCGTCCATTGCTTCCATATCCATATCCATCATCATCTGATCCTCAGTCAGAGGGGCCATGATCATCAGTTCGTGGTTGATGGCACCGTTATTAGTCACCACGAAATGGTATGGCACGCCAACTTCAAATGAATCCCTGGAAGACCCCACACCGAAATCGGTCAGCGTAATTGTGACCTCATTGGAATCGTTCTGTGCGCCACAGGCAGTCAAAAACAGGACAGCAACAATCAAGACACTAACGATTTTTTTTGTAAAACATTTCTTCTCTTTTGGTTTGAGTTTGGGAAATAAGGTTCAAGTTAAGTGTAGGCAATTCTACATTCGTCTCATAGAGCCAAATGTAGTATCAGCATATAAGCATATTTGCCTATGTCACACTATCAGTATCAATTGGCTCTTCACCAAGTTACATACTTGGTAATTTAGGTGTGCATTTGTTTTCTAAATTGTGATCCCATGAAATAGGCAGAAATGCCTATCCACAAAACGCAATTTGGCGCAAGACGACTGGAGATGCCAAGGCTATCATGAGCGAAAAGGAGCAACTCTTATGAAACGATATCTCATCCCTTTGACAGCTTTCCTACTGGGTTCCGCTTTTATTGCTTCATTCTATCTTGGCATCCTCATCTGGCTGCAAGGCTGGGATTACGCATCTTCACAGTTCACCCGTGACCGCTGGTATGTCATTCCCATCATCTTGGGCTTTGGCGCGCAAGCCTCGCTTTATTCCGGTCTGCGCTTTCGCCTATTCATGCCGATCACATCCATGCACGGAACAGGTACAGTCATGGGCGCGAGCGGCAGCACATCCGCAACCGCGATGGTCGCCTGTTGTCTTCACCACGTAACTGATGTGCTTCCAATACTTGGATTAAGTGCCGCGGCAAGTTTCCTGACACGCTATCAACGTCCCTTCATGCTCGTCGGCCTTGCCATGAACTTGATCGGCATTGGTATCATGCTCTTTGTTCTTTACCGTGAACGACAAAAACTTCAACTTATTCTCTCGGAGACAAAATGAAACGCTTCCTTTTCCCTGCTCTCTCAATCTTAACTATTACTTTGGCTGCCTGTTCCGCAGCACCAACTTCTCCTCCCCCTACAGTTTCCGTTCAGGATTCTTCCCAACCTACCCCTGTGCCAAATATCGTTCCTACTCCGACAGATGATCCCGCCATCCTCCCGACGTTATTTCCAAATATGAATATCAATACCGATAGGGACATGACCCGCATCGACGAACAGGGCATGGTCATCGTTGAGATTACCCCGCTTAATATGGGCACGCCATCTGACACCCTCCAGTTTGACGTTGTCCTGAATACCCATTCCGTTGACTTGAGCATGGATCTCGCGACTCTCGCCACCCTCACCACAGATACAGGGATTACTCTGCAGGCAATGATGTGGGATGCACCGCGCGGCGGACATCACGTCAGTGGAAAATTGATCTTTCCCGCCGTGCAGGATGGCAAATACATTCTCGAAGGCGCGACCAAATTGACCCTAACAATCCTGAATGTAGATGTTCCCTCACGCATCTTCGAATGGGAATTAATATAGGATATTCCTGTATTCAACATGAAAAGAAATCATAGAATTGTATCACGCCGCGATTTTCTAAAACTAGCTGCGCTAGGTGCAGGCTCATTAGCCTTTCGCCCACTGACGAAAATGGCTCTACCTGAGTTTCCCCAAGCCGATTATTTGGGGCGTATCACTGTCGGCAAAATGGACGTGTACGCGCGACCCGACTCTAACAGTCAAATTGTTGGTGCTTTGTATGAAGACAGTGTCGTTTCATGGAATCGGGAAGTAGTTGGATCCATGCCTGGACGTATCAACCAACGCTTCGTCGAAACGCCAAATGGTTTCGTTTGGGGTGGGTACGTACAGCCTGTACAAAATCAGATCAATTCCCCAGAAACAAATCTGTTGCAAACCAGTCTTGGGGAAGGAATGTGGGTGGAGGTGACGGTACCCTATGTAGACTTAATCCTCGAAAACCCACCCGCCCGAGCGCCGTGGCTGCAATACCAATTATCCATCAATATCCCGCCGCGTTTTTACTACAGCCAAGTTGTATGGGTGGATCAAATCAGAGCAGATGAAAGTGGTCAAATCTGGTATCGCCTGAATGAAAAGTATGGTTCCGGAGATGTTTTCTGGGGACCAGCAGAGGCATTTCGTCCACTTTCAGCAGATGAAGTTTCTCCAATAAGCCCCGATATTAATCCCGCGCAAAAACGGATCGTGGTAAATATCTGGGATCAAACACTTTCTTGTTTTGAGGGGGATACTGAAGTCCACTTTGCAAAGATCTCCAGCGGGGCATTGTACGATGCCTGGGGTAACCGCGTGGACGAGTGGCAAACACCGATCGGTACATCACCAATCTGGCGTAAAGCCATTTCCCTGCCTTTGAGCGGCGGGAGCGCATCTGCAGATTGGAGTCTCCCAGCGGTTGGATGGGTCAGCCTATTTATCGGTACGGGCGTTGCAATCCACTCCACATTCTGGCATAACAACTATGGCGAGCCATCTTCCAGAGGTTGTGTCAATGCCAGCCCTGAAGATGCGAAATGGATCTTTCGTTGGAGCATACCCCAGGTTCCGTATGATCCGGGCGATGTCACAGTCGAAATGCCAGGAGGGACAAACGTTAATGTTGAGGAGAAATCCTTAGTAAGAAACTTGGTGATAAACACAGTGTAAACATCAACTTTCTTCTTCGTTTCACTCACTCACATATAAAACTCATACACAATTTAGAACCTGATCGACCGGGACTTGTGGCAATTAGAAGGATCATAGAACCAGTTCCCGCCACCGGGTTCTCCAAGAATTTCTCGCCAATACCGCAAATCGTTTCCCATGAGCAATAGTTCAAGAGACTGGTGCTCAGCAAGAAGGAAATAACCAATATAAGCATACAATATATCCAATGAGTCCTTTCTATCCATCTTTTCCAATAACCTTTTCCCGTTAAGGTATACAGACACTCCCCAAGCAGAACAGATGGTATTTGCCGGCCTCGGTTCACAGTTTTGCGGTGATCATTCAAAAGAGGAAGAAAACCATGAGGTCTACAATATGGCTTCCATTTCTTATTTGGCTTACTTCGGACCTCACGGATGGTTTTATAGGCAAACCATAAGGACTACGATCCTGACGGGAAGAGGCGAATTTAAGATCTCACGGATAAGAGCCTTGTGGACTCCAATTTCAAACGCACTGATTCAGGGCTTATTTAAGTCCACACGGCTACCTTTTTGAGGTAGCCGTGTGGACTCTAGTCGGGGTGGGCGGATTTGAACCGCCGACCTCACGGACCCGAACCGTGCGCTCTACCGGTCTGAGCCACACCCCGAAATAATTAGCGGGCGAATTATACCACCCACATTTGTTTTGACAAGTTATGGGTTGAGCAAAACCACCTGACTGTACACGTAAAACAAGCCCGGCATACGGTCGTCGTCCTGGCGGATCAGCAGCCGCGCCGTTGTGGCTTCGGACACTCTGTACGGAATTGTTGTTTCAAACAATTGCGGATTGGCAGTCTCAACGGCGAGGATCCGCAAGCCCAGCGATCTACCATCGGGACCGACCAACTCAAGAATGACTGGCTGGAGGCTGAACGGCCAGACATCCCCGCGCACGGTCAGGACGCCGCCTGAAACTGCATCTTCGTCCTCCGGGCTGACCACCCCGACGGGTTCAGACGGGTTGCCGGTCGGCGTGATCTCGTTGACTCCGGAGGAAAGCAGCAATACACGAACTGAATTCAAGGCCTGGATCCTGCCTGCCTTATCCAAAGTTGAGATGGAAATCCGCCCGATTTCTGCCGTGCCGCCGATCTCAAAGGGTATTTTCACCGACTGCAAGATGCCCCTATTCGACGTCGGCACCTTCTTGACGGTGCGGGAGAGGAGACGGCCATCCTCCCCAAACAGGTCCACCTGCATCTTCTCGCTCTCACCGATCTTGATGTTGATCCGCAGCGAGATGGGCGACACCACCTTGGACATCGGCCCCGGCGACAAAAACTGGATGACGCTCGGACTATGCCCAGGGATCGACGTGGGTGTGTAGGTGGGCCCCGGCGTGAAGGTCATTCCCGGTTCCGGGATCAAGGTCGGAGTTTCATTCGGGAACGAGGCGGCAAACGTCGCTGTGGCGGAATCGCCCGCCGCCCTGGCAATCGACTCGGCTGTCAATTCAATGACCGTTGGCAGATATTCGGGAGGATATGGCGTAGGGACAGGACTCGACGATGGTGAGGCGCACCCGGCCACAAGTCCAAGGAGGGAAGCGAGAATGAGGATGTTTCGTTTCATATGCATTCGGTTATGTCATAACAAAGCGCATATCATAAAAACGAAGCAATCTCCAAATTTATCCGGGGATTGCTTCGTCGCTGTGCTCTTCGCAATGACAAAGGCAATTACAGTCCGTAAATATCGCTGTATTTCGTCGTCAGATAGCGGACGTAAGGGTCGGGTGTGATCTTTGATCCGGTAACTCTTTCAACCAGCGTTTGCGGCTCAAACTTATGTCCGTGTTGGTGAATATTTACACGCAGCCATGCAAGCAGTTCACTGAAGTTGCCCTTGCGGATCTGGTCGTCGAGATCGCCGATATCTTCATTGATCTTCTCCCACAACTGCGCGGAGATCAGATTGCCGAGCGCATATGTTGAGAAATAACCGATCGATCCGCCCGACCAGTGAACGTCCTGCAAAACACCCTGTGCATCGTTCGGAGGTGTGACACCGAGATACTCTTCCATCTTGGTGTTCCAAAGTTCGGGCAGATCCTTGATCTCGACTGCGCCTTCGACCATCGCGATCTCAAGCTCAAGGCGCAGCATAACGTGCAGGTTGTAGGTCGCTTCATCGGCGTTGACGCGAATCAGCGAAGGTTCGACCTTGTTGATCGCTTTATAAAAGGATTTTACGTCCACATCACCCAATTGACTGGGGAAAGTTTTCTGGAAGGGTGGGAAGAAATGCTCCCAGAACGGAAGCGACCGCCCAACCAGGTTTTCCCACATGCGCGATTGCGACTCATGCACCGCCAGCGAAGTGCCGCTTTCGAGCGGCGTACGCTCGTACGCAGGGTTGACTCCCTGCTCGTACATGGCATGCCCGGCTTCGTGCATGGTGCTGAACAATGTGGCGGTCGGATTATCTTCCTCGAAGCGCGTCGTGATACGGACATCGTTCACGCTGAAAGTTGTCTCGAACGGATGCAGGGCTTTATCCTGCCGCCCGCGGCTCCAATCGTAACCATACTTGGTGACGACATCCACGCCAAAGTCGATCATCCTCTTTTCGTCATATTCGACAAAGAGGAAGTCGTCCTTTACCTGCTCTTTGGATGCGATGGCTTTTATCAATTCGACCTGCTGGGGCCGCAGCTCATCAAAGATCGCCTGCACTTCGGCGGTCTTCATGCCGGGTTCGTAGTCATCCAACAGCGTATCGTAGGGATGATCGGCTGGCGGGAAGAACGAAACATACCTCCTGACCAGTTCGACAACTTTTTCAAGATGCGGCTGGAATATCGAAAAATCAGATTTTTCTCTTGCCTCACCCCAGGCTTCAAAGGCTTTAGAGGAAACAACCGCCCGCTCGGCAATGAATTCAGGCGGGACACGCGTGGCCTTGTCGTAGTCCCGCGAAGCAACACGCAGCATGGCCGCTTCATCCGAGGCAGGGTCGGCTCCATCAAATTCTTCTTTCAGATCGTCGAGAAGCTTCCCCACTTCATCGGCGGTCGCTTTCTCATGTGCGATCTTGCTCAAGGTTGCCAATTGCTGACCGCGCGCTTCGTGCCCCTTGGGTGGAATATTCACCTGTTGATCCCAGCCCAACACCGATGCCGCACGCCCGATGTCTGATACTTCTCCCAAAATTTCTCTTAATTGTCCCAACTTCTCACTCATGATTTCTCCTATTGGAACCGCTTCCAAATGTAGACTTTAATTAAACAGCACACGGGATGCTATCGCGTTTTGAAGAATTATGCAACCTTCCAGCGCAGGGGCTCGCCTTGCAGTGCAGACAATACTTCGCTGGCGATATCTTCCGAGGCACGGGACTGCGCCTCAATCGTCTGCGCCCCGATATGTGGAGTCGCGATCACTCTCGGATGGGAAATTGCCTCTGTCAAACCGGGCGGCTCCTGCGCGAAGACGTCCAACGCCGCGCCTGCGACCTTCCCGCTGTTCAAGGCGGCCACCAAAGCCGCTTCATCGATGATCCCGCCGCGCGCGGCACAGACGATGCGTACGCCGTCCTTCATTTGCGAGAATGCCAGTGGCCCGATCATATCGCGCGTCTGCACACTGAGCGGCAGGTGCAGGGAAATGAAATCGGACCAGGCGTAAAGGTCCTGTATCGAAACCGGTTCAACACCCCGCGCCTGCATCTCCTCTTCAGAGATCAATGGATCGTAGGCAACCACGTTCATGCCAAATGCGTCAGCGCGCTTGCCCATTTCTGCGCCAATGCGACCATATCCGATAATACCAAGAGTCTTACCATTGAGTTCCTCACCGGTTAATTCGTTCTTGAGCCACTCGCCCTGTTTCATGCTCGCGTCTGCACGCGGAATCTCACGCGCAAGGGCCAGCAGGAGTCCGAAGGTCAGTTCGGCAACTGCCAGCGAGTTGGACTTGGGCGCATTGACGACCGTGATGCCATGTTTCTTCGCGGCATCGAGGTCGATGTTATCCACACCCACGCCGGCACGCCCGACCACTTTCAGCGTGGAAGCGGCGCCCATAACAGAAGCAGTTATTTTGGTCCGACCCCGAACGATGACTGCGTCGTAGGCAGGGATGGCGTTGAGCAGATCATCTGCAGAAATACCGCTTTTATCGTCTACCGTCGCCGACTCGTGTAAAATGGATTTGCCTGTTTCGCCCAGTCCGTCTGTGATGAGAATTTTGTGTTTTGTCATATCAATATTTTAACATGTGTAGGTCATGCTTGAAGCGTGACCTGCAAATTTACTCATATCGCAAAGCTTCCACCGGCTCCAGGCTTGCCGCCCTGTTCGCGGGGTATATCCCAAAGAACAACCCAACGGCGGCGGAAAAGATCGTTGCCAGTAATATCGCATCGACGCCAACGATGGGCGTGAATGCTGTGCCACTCGCTTCGGCAATGCGCCCAACTATATACGAGATCAACCAGCCAAGCCCAATGCCGATCAGGCCGCCAATCAGGCTCAGCAATGATGACTCCGTCAGGAATTGCGTCAGAATATCGCGTTTGCGCGCACCCAGCGCCTTGCGTAAACCGATCTCGCGCGTACGCTCCGTGACAGACACCAGCATGATATTCATGATGCCGATGCCGCCCACCAGCAATGAGATGCCCGCAATTCCTCCCAGGAATATGGTCAGGATGCCGGTAATGGATTCAAATGTCGTCAGCAAGTCCTGCTGTGTAAAAATGGTGAAATCATCGGCGCCGATCTCTGTGCGGTGGCGTGTACGCAGGATCTGTGCGATCTCCTCCGAGGCTTGCGTAACCAGGTCACCATCCAAAGCTTGGACAAAGATGATGTCCACGCGGTCATTGGTGCTGCGGCGGATCAAGCGAGCCTGTGCTGTGGTGAACGGGATGATGACCTGATCGTCCTCGCTGCCGAACGCCCCACCGCCCTTGGTTTCCAAAATGCCGATCACACGGAAGGGCTGTCCTTCAATGCGGATTGTCTCACCGGTCAATCCGCTTGTGCGGCCAAACAGCGTTTCAGCCACATCAGACCCAAGCAGCACCACAGAAGCGCGGCCAAGCATATGCTCTTCGGTGAGCAATTCACCTTCTGCAACATTCAAGTTACGCACCTGGAAGTATTCGGGAGTCACGCCGAACAACTGCGTTGACGTTTGCTCGCCGCTGAAGGAAACAATTCCGTTGCCTTGTAACGCAGGTGCGACCGCCTCGACGGACGGCGCTGCAAATTGATCGCGCAGCGCTTCAGCATCACCCAGAGTAAGCGGCTTCGGATTTCGGACATTGTCACCGGGGTCGCCGCGAAAAACGAACAGGAGGTTCGTGCCGATACCGCTGATCGAGCCCGTAATGGACGCCTGCGCGCCCTGCCCGACCGCCAGCATGGCGATCACGGCAGCGACGCCGATCACGATCCCCAGCACGGTCAAACCGGACCTCAACTTGTTCCCGCTTAAACTTTCCAGTGCCTCGAAAAATGATTGTGCGATGCTCATGCTTCGTCCTCCAGCAGGCCGTCCTTCAGACGGATGACTCGCTGTGTTTGCTCAGCGATACGCGGATCATGCGTAATGATGATCAACGTCGTTCCCAGGTCCCTGTTCAGGCCGAGCAAGAGATTCATGATCTCCTGCCCCACCTTTGAATCAAGGTTGCCTGTCGGTTCATCGGCCATGATGATGGACGGGTTATTGACGATCGCGCGGGCAATCGCCACACGCTGCTGCGGCCCGCCCGACAACTCGTAGGGACGGTGCGTCATACGGTCACCCAAAGCGACTGCCTTCAACGCTTCTTTTGCCCGCTCGCGCCGGCCGTT
>DATHRQ010000428.1:0-11428 GCA_035465095.1 Anaerolineales bacterium
GAGATGGTGATGCCTGGAGACAACGTGAACCTGACGGTGGAGTTGATCGTGCCTGTGGCTTTGGAGCAGGGTTCGAACTTTGCCATCCGTGAAGGTGGTCTGACCGTCGGCGCTGGCGTCGTCACCGAAATTATTGAATAGGTATAGGAATCATGACAAAACAAAAAATCCGCATTCGCCTAAAGGCTTATGACCATCGAGTTCTTGATCAATCCGCGAAGCGGATCGTAGAGACCGCCGAACGCAGCGGTGCTCATGTTGTTGGTCCTGTACCCTTGCCAACACGCAAAGAACGGTTTACAATACGGCGCTCGACGTTCATTGATAAAGACTCACACGAACATTTTGAGATCCGTACGCATAATCGATTGATCGATGTGCTTGATCCGGATTCAAAAACAATTGATATGTTAATGCGCCTGAATCTACCTGCAGGCGTGGATATTGAAATAAAAATATAGTTGGTCGTTACGCGAGAGCAGAGACTTAGAAAGTGTATCTCTGCTCTCGAATTTCGACAGCGTAAGAACGGCACCTGTGCGGGATATAAAAATACCTGCATCCCGCGGGGCTGATTGACTGCGCTGCCCGGAGATGATGCAGCCTAAGCCCAGGTTGACAGTCTCGACAAATATTCTTTGAAGGAGAAAACAGAGTATGTTGAAAGGGCTTATTGGAAAGAAGATCGGCATGACCCAGATCTTCGATGAGCAAGGCGTTGCACAACCAGTGACGATCATCGAGGCTGGGCCATGTTTTGTTACGCAGGTTCGTAATCCTGAAAAAGACGGATATACGGCAGTCCAACTGGGGTTTGGAGAAGTACATCCGAAACGTCTGACAGGCGGACAGATGGGGCATCTCAATGCCAAAAAGCTACCTCCCATGCGCTTTTTGCGGGAATTCCGTTCCAAGGAAGATGTAAACGTGGGTGACAAGGTGACAGTTGAAATATTTGCCGTCGGAGAACGGGTTGACGTTATTGGTACCAGCAAGGGTAAAGGTTTTGCAGGTGCGGTCAAACGTCACCATTTCAAAGGCGGTCCAAAGACTCATGGTCAGTCTGACCGTCACCGCGCGCCAGGTTCCCGCGGAGCTGGTACGACACCAGGGCGCGTGTATAAAGGTGCCCGTAGCGCAGGCCGAATGGGTAATGAACGTGTGACAGTTCAAGCGTTGAAGATCGTATTGGTTGATTCCGAGCGAAACCTTATCGGAGTCAGAGGCGCGGTTCCTGGTGGTAAGGGCGGCCTGGTAATGATTAAGGAAGCGCGCAAGCAATAGGGCGCCGCTAAAACGGAGCAGGAAAATTATGAAAGTGGATGTCTTGAACATGGATGGTAAAAAAGTCAGCGAGTTGGAACTTCCGGCCGCTCTCTTTGAAGCCCCCATAAATGTGGATTTGATGCATCAGGCTTACACACGCCAAATGTCAAATGCCCGTCTCGGAACACATGAAACCAAAGTTCGCGGTGAGGTTGCAGGCGGCGGCGCCAAGCCTTGGAAGCAAAAAGGTACAGGGCGCGCACGACAGGGATCTCGCCGGGCAGCTCAATGGGTGGGAGGTGGACGTATTCATACACCGCATCCTCGAAGTTACAAGTTGCGAATGCCGAAGAAGATGCGCCAGGCTGCATTACGGTCTGCCCTTTCAGCAAAAGCAGCTGATTCGGGTGTCGTCGTGGTGGATGAGATAAAACTTGACGAGACCAAGACCCGTACAATGGCTGGAAAGCTGACAGGTTTGGTCGGCGATGCGACCGTACTTATCCTGATGGTTGAAAAAGACCAGTCCTATGATACGGTGGTTCAGTCGTCAGATAATCTCAAGGATGCAAAAGTTTTGCTGGCTAACTACTTGAATATCCGCGATCTGCTCGGATTTGACAAGTTGATCCTTCCGGTAAAGGCTTTGGATGCCCTTGTGGCAAACCTCGGTTAGGAGATAGGAAGATATGAATTCGATTTACGATATTCTTCGCCGCCCGCTGGTTACTGAAAAATCCAGTTACCAATCTGGCGCATTGAATCAGTTTTCGTTTATTGTTGCAGATTCGGCCACCCGCACTCAAGTCAAAGATGCGATCGAAACGCTGTACGACGTTGACGTTGAGCGGGTGAATATTATCAATGTTCCTGCCAAACGCGCCCGCCGTTTGCGAAGTCGCCGTATGTCAATTCGGAAACAAGGCTTCAAAAAGGCGATCGTGACGCTGGCAGTTGGACAGACTTTACCCATATTCGAAGGGGTGCAGTAATGCCCGTAAAAAAGTATAAACCTGTGACACCGGGTACGCGTGGTATGACCGGTCACACATTTAATGAAGTTACAAAATCGAAGCCGGAACGTTCATTACTTTTACCTCTGCGCAAAAGCGGTGGACGAAATGCTCAAGGCCGTATTACTGTCCGGCATCGTGGCGGTGGACACAAGCGATTCATTCGTGTTGTGGATTTTAAACGTGACAAGCTGGATATTCCTGCAAAAGTGGCAGGGATCGAGTATGACCCGAATCGCACTGCCCGCCTTGCCCTCCTTCATTATGCTGACGGTGAGAAACGGTACATTGTTGCACCCCTTGATTTAAAAGTTGGCGACACGGTGGTGTCAGGGCCCAATTCCGAAATCCGTGCGGGAAACGCGCTGCCGATTTCCAACATCCCCGTGGGTACCTTGATCCATAATATCGAGATTACCGAAGGACGCGGAGCCCAGGTGGCACGTTCCGCTGGCGGCGCGGCTCAATTGCTCGCAAAAGAAGGTGATTTTGCCCAGATCCGAATGCCTTCGGGTGAAGTGCGTCTTGTGCGTCAGACTTGCTATGCCACAATTGGCCAGGTCGGCAATCTCGATCATGGAAACGTCAAATTGGGCAAGGCCGGGCGCAAGCGTCACATGGGAATTCGTCCAACGGTACGCGGCTCTGCGATGACCCCTCGTGATCATCCTCACGGTGGTGGCGAAGGGCGGCAACCGATCGGATTGCCGGGACCCAAGAGCCCGTGGGGCAAGCCCACCTTGGGTTATAAAACCCGCCGTAATAAGAAAACAGATCAGTTCATTGTTCGGCGTCGTAGGAAGAAGAGCCGGTAAGGAATATAGAGGAACGATATGTCTCGATCATTGAAAAAGGGTCCTTTCGTAGAACCCAAGTTGTTGAAAAGAATTGAAGCGATGAACCAAAAGGGCGAAAAGAAAGTCTTGCGTACATGGAGTCGTGCAAGCGTGATTTTTCCCCAGATGGTTGGACACACGATTGCCGTCCACGATGGAAGGCGACACGTCCCGATCTATATTACCGAAAACATGGTCGGTCATCGATTGGGCGAATTTGCCCCGACGCGTACATTTCGCGGCCATATGGCAGGCGAGAAGTCGGCGTAGGAAGGAGAGTTGTTCATGCAGGATATTCAAGCACACTTGCGCTCTCTTCCCATCTCTGCGCAAAAAGTTCGGCTTGTGGTTGATCTGGTGCGAGGGAAAGACGCAAATGAAGCGCTGGAAATGTTACGCTTTGTAAACAAGGCGGCTGCGTTGCCAGTTCGAAAATTGCTCGCTTCTGCCCTGGCAAATGCCGAGGAAAACTTTGGAATTAGTCGTGACGACTTATATATTGCCAAGATTTTTGCAGACGAAGCAACCACGCGCAAATGGCGTCGCTTTGGAGCGCGCGGACGTTTCAAGCCGATATTACGCCGTAATTCTCATGTGACCGTAGTGTTGCGTGAGCGCGGATCATAACCGGGAAAGAAGGAGATAGTATGGGTCGTAAAGTCCATCCGATTGGTATGCGTCTTGGTATCAACCAGGGCTGGCAGGGGCGTTGGTTCGCAGAAGGTGCGCAATATCGCGAGCAGTTACATCAGGATCTTGCCATTCGTAGTTTATTAATGGGAGTAACATCCAAAGGCGGCGCGGCGAAGGATGCCGATGTACGCAAGTATCGGAAGGTAATATCTGATGCTGTGCGGGATGGGAAAGCTGGTATATCCCGCATTGATATAGAACGATATCCGGGCAAGATACGCGTGGCACTTCATTCTGCCAAACCCGGTGTTTTGATCGGCCGCAAAGGCGAAGGTATCAAGAAGGTTCGTGCGGGGCTTGAAGCGCTCGTTGGACAAAGAGTGGACCTGGACGTAAAAGAGGTTTCCTCGCCTGATACTGATGCCACACTGGTCGCTAAAAATGTTGCCGACCAGTTGGAGCGCCGTATTGCCTATCGTCGTGCCATGAAGCGGGCGATTCAACAGGCCATGAAACAAGGCGCTGAGGGAATCAAGATCATGGTTGGCGGACGTTTGGGCGGGGCCGAAATGTCACGCGACGTATGGTTGCGGGAAGGTCGTGTACCCTTGCAGACCCTCCGTGCGAATGTTGATTTCGCTGTAACAGAAGCCAAAACAACCTATGGCCAGATCGGTGTAAAAGTTTGGATATATAAAGGCGAAATTGTCCCTGAATCTGAGGAGAAATCAGAGACAACCGAAGGCGTGTACGTTAGCGAATAGCAACGTAACCATTGCTTTCTGAGAGGTAGTAATTATGTTGATGCCAAAACGTGTTAAATGGCGCAAGCAAATGCGCGGCCGCATGAAAGGTAAGGCTCTGCGAGGTGCTGAAGTGAGTTTTGGAGAATTCGGTTTGCAGGCGTTGGAACCGGGGTGGGTGACCGCGCGGCAGATCGAAGCAGCCCGCAGAACCATCGTACGAGAAATGAAGCGTCGTGGAAAAGTTTGGATCAGAATTTTTCCTTCCAAGCCCTATACTCAAAAGCCGCCTGAAACTCGTATGGGTTCAGGAAAGGGAAATGTTGAGTATTATGTGGCGGTTGTAAAGCCTGGGCGCATTATGTTTGAAGTGGGCGGCTTGGATGCTGCTACAGCTCTTCAGGCGCTAAAAAATGCCCAATATAAGTTCTCGATCAAGACAAAAGTAGTATCGAGACATGATTTAGGAGAGCAGGCATGAAGCCGGTAAAATCCAGTACATTACGGAATATGAAGCCGGGAGAGATTGATTCCAAGCTTACTGATGCCCGCGAAGAATTAATGAAGCTACGCTTTCAGCAGGTGACAGGACAATTGACCGATTCCAGCCGAATGCAAATCCTGAAGCGCGATATTGCCCGCATGCTAACCATCCTTCGGGAACAGGCGACAGCGGAAGTTGTAGAAGGTGAGAAATGAACAATCGACGTCGAATCTTTGGTGTGGTCACCAGCAATAAAATGACAAAGACCGTTGTGGTTGAAATCACACGTAAATTTCGTCATCCTCTGTACCGTAAGGTTGTACATACCAGCAAACGGGTCAAGGCTCACGATGAAATCGGCTGTCAGATAGGTGATGAGGTTCTGATCGTTGAGTCCCGTCCGATTTCGAAAGACAAGACCTGGGTCGTGGAAAAAGTTGTCAGGCATGAGACCCGAACTGAAGATTCTGGTGTTGAAAGTTTGGCAGTGGAGGAAATAGAAAATGATTCAGACTGAATCAAGGATGAAGGTGGCTGACAATTCCGGCGCACGCGAACTGTTGGTAATCCATGTGATTGGTGGTTCCTCCCGCAAATATGGCAGTATCGGAGATGTTGTTGTTGCTACAGTGAAATCTGCTGCTCCTCAGGGCGGCGTGAAAAAAAGTGAAAAGGTTCGCGCTGTCATTGTCCGTTGTTCCAAAGAGTGGCGCCGCGAAGATGGTTCCTACATCCGTTTCGATGATAATGCTGCGGTGGTTCTTGATACCGACAGTGTGAACCCAAGAGGTACCCGCATTTTTGGGCCAGTTGCACGGGAACTTCGTGAAAAAGGTTTTATGAAGATCGTTTCCCTCGCACCGGAAGTGCTTTAGGTTTAGGAGTGTAATTAGGTATGAAGATTAAGATTCGTAAAGGCGATACTGTTGAAGTCATCAGCGGACGTCTTGAGGATAAAGGCAAGCGAGGCGAGGTCATCAATGTGCTTTTGGAAGATCGACGTGTCGTTGTGCAGGGTGTGAATGTACGAACGAAACACCAAAGGCAGGTTCAAACTGCGGGAGGCCGTAATATGAATCCTGGTCGCATCCAATTTGAAGGGTCGATCGATATTTCCAACGTGATGCTGGTTTGCCCAAAATGCAAAGAGCCGTCACGTGTCAGTGTTCAACGCGATGAAGATGGTGTGCATCGTGTGTGCAAGAACTGCCAAGCGTTCGTAGACTAGCCTTGGAGTAATTATTAATGAATATACTACATGAACGATATAACAATGAAATTGTCCCTGCTCTTCAAAAGACATTTGAGCTTGGAAATGTTATGCAGGTTCCGCGCATTAAAAAGATCGTGGTCAATATCGGTATGGGCGAGGCCCTGGATAATCCAAAGGCTCTTGAGGCGGCTGTGGCCGACCTGGGTATCATTACGGGGCAGAAGCCCGTGATGATAAAAGCCCGCAAGAGCATAGCCAATTTTAAACTCCGTGAAGGCCGTTTGATCGGAACGAAAGTTACATTGCGCGGCGATCATATGTGGGCGTTCCTGGACCGTTTGATGAATACGGCTCTCCCGCGAGTCCGCGATTTTCGCGGCGTTTCGCCGAACGCCTTCGATGGCCGTGGTAATTACACGCTTGGTTTGCATGACCAGCTCATCTTCCCTGAGATTGATTATGACAAGATCGACAAACTTCGCGGTATGGAAGTGACGATTGTAACTTCTGCCAAAAATGATGACCAGGCACGTGTAATGCTGGAGTTGCTTGGTATGCCGTTCAAAAAGAAGGAAGCGTAAATTATGGCAAAGAAATGCATGCAATATCGTGAGACCCGTAGACGTTACCCGAGTCGCGTTCGTAATCGCTGTACTCGCTGTGGACGTCCGCGAGGTTATATTCGCAGATTCGGCCTGTGTCGTATCTGTTTTCGTGAACTCGCGTTGCGGGGTCAAATCCCTGGCGTTGTAAAGTCATCTTGGTAAGGATGGAGGAAAATTAGCATGGCTGTAAATGATCCAATCGCTGATATGCTGACTCGCATCCGGAACGCTGTGATGTCAGGTCAAACAATGGTCGCAATGCCCAGCTCGAAAATGAAGATTGAGATCGCCAAGATCCTGGAAGACGAAGGATTTATTGAGAATTTCGAAATCGTCGACCGAGAGGGCAAGGTCCAGAAGGTGCTGCGTTTAAAGATTAAATATGTAGGTGAACGTAGAGCCCGGCGCGCAGTAATTTCAGGTCTGGAGCGCATAAGCAAACCGGGCCGCCGTATATATACAAAGAAACAAAACATACCCTGGGTATTGTCAGGAATTGGTGTTGCCATCCTCTCAACCCCCAAGGGTGTCATGACCGGTACCCGTGCCCGCCAATTGGGCGTAGGTGGCGAGATCCTTTGTAAGGTTTGGTAGAAAGACAAGGAGGTACGAGTGTCTCGCATAGGAAGTTTACCTGTGGATGTTCCTGCTGATGTGGAAGTGAAAGTACAAGGTTCGAACGTGCACATAAAAGGCCCCAAAGGCGAACTTCAACGTACATTCTCATCGTTGATCGGGATCGCGTTGGAAAACGATCAGGTTGTTGTGACTCGAAACTCAGACAAACCTGAAGAACGCGCTTTGCACGGTACGACCCGCGCTGTGATCGCCAACATGGTTCACGGTGTCAGCACTGGTTTTGAGATCATACTCGAAGTGGATGGCGTTGGGTATCGCTCTGAAATGGAGGGCAACGCCCTGATGTTGCATGTTGGGTATTCCCACCCGGTAAAGATCGAACCGCCGGATGGTATTTCTTTTGAAGTGGATCAGAAAACCCGCCAGATCAAGGTGACGGGTTTTGATCGTGAAGTTGTGGGCCAGACCGCAGCGGAAATTCGCCGCGTCCGCCCGCCGGAGCCCTATCACGGTAAAGGGATCCGATATGCCGGAGAAAGAATCCGACGCAAGGCTGGCAAAGCCGGAAAAGGAGCCGCGTAAACAATGGCTAATAAATCTCGAGCAGTTTCGCGTATGCGACGTCATGCGCGTGTTCGCAAAAAACTGGCTGGAACCGCTCAACGTCCGCGTTTGAACGTTTTTCGCAGTCTTACGAGTATTTATGCACAGATAATTGACGATCAATCCGGACACACGCTTGTTTCTGCATCTTCTGTGGAAAAGGACTTGAGCGGGAAGGTCAAAGGCATGAAAAAGTCTGAACAGGCCAAGTTGGTAGGGCAGACGGTTGCCGAACGAGCCAAAAGTAAGGGAATTAAGTCTGTGGTCTTCGATCGCGGCGGTTATCGTTACGTTGGCCGTGTTAAGGCACTGGCAGATGGTGCCCGTGAAAACGGCTTGCAGTTTTAGTGGAGAAACACATGGCAAATAATAGAAGGAATGAAAAGCAGGATTTCGATGCCCAGGATCAATTTGAGGAACGCGTTATTGAAATTGCACGCGTTGCCAAGGTTGTCAAAGGCGGTCGTCGCTTTCAATTTCGCGTGACCGTGGTTGTTGGAGATAAAAAAGGTACGATCTCCATGGGTGTCGGTAAGGCCAATGCGGTCCCTGATGCGATGCGGAAAGCCTCTGAGCGGGCGCGTAAGAATATGAATGTTATTAATCTTTCCGGCACGACAATTCCTCATGAGGTATTGGGTCGGGTGGCAGGCGCTCGTGTCATGCTGAAGCCTGCTTCGCCGGGTACCGGCGTAATTGCTGCAGGCGGTGTACGTGCCGTAATTGAGGCAGCCGGTATACGCGATATTTTGACAAAATCCCAGGGCAGCGCAAATGTGCTGAACGTTGTACAGGCCACATTCGATGCACTCTCGCAATTAAAGTCACCGCAGGAAGAAGCGGCTCGACGTGGAAAGAATGTAAAAGATCTGTTGCCCTTCTGGGAACGGAGAAAGCAAAATGCCTAAAAAGGAATCAGCGGAGAAAACCATCCGTGTGACGCTTGTTCGCAGCCCGATCGGTTACCCAAAAGATCAAAAGGCAACCGTCAAAGCATTGGGGCTGCGTCGTATGCATCAGACTGTAGAACAAACGGATAATCCGGCTGTGCGCGGGATGATCCAAAAGATTATTCATTTGGTCCGAATTGAAGAATAGTAGGAAAGAACGATGAAATTACATGATCTCGTGCCCAATCCGGGCGCTAAAAAGAAAAGAAAACGCGTAGGGCGCGGCATCTCTGCGGGTCAGGGAAAAACAGCAGGACGCGGTACAAAGGGCCAGGGAGCTCGTTCAGGGTCGGGCGGTAATTTATATCGCCAGGGCGGCAACCTTCCTTTTTATCGCCGATTGCCCTTTATGCGTGGTCAGGGATTTACCCCCCTGAACCGGGTTGAGTATAACGAAGTCAACCTGGATCAGTTGGCCGCATCTTTCAAAGCTGATGCGGAAGTCAGTCCTGAGACACTTACAGCCGCCCATTTACTTCGCGACACGCGAAACCCTGTGGTTATTCTCGGTCGTGGTGATGTGGATGTATCCTTGAAAGTTCGTGCTCACAGGGTAACTGCTGGCGCAAGAACCAAAATTGAGAAAGCTGGCGGCAGCGTTGAGATCATCGGTGAATAGGATTAAATATGCCTGATAAAAAACCATCAGCCTGGCGATACCTGTGGTTCTCGCAGGATATTCGCAGAAAGTTACTGATAACCCTGGGTATATTGATGCTGTTCCGCGTGGCTGCGAATGTACCCGCACCCGGCGTCGACCGGGAAGCCTTGCAGGCCTTTTTTAGCGGGGCAGGTTCGGGAGGATTTATAGGATTCCTAAATCTCCTTTCTGGTGGAACCATTTCAAATTTTTCTGTGCTGTCCATGGGCGTTTATCCATATATTACGGCTCAGATCATTTTGCAACTGCTCATCCCGATCATCCCGTCGTTACAGAAAAGAATGCAGGAAGATCAGCGCGAAGGCCGTCGCTGGATGGAAAAATGGACCTATTATCTCGCTGTGCCCATGGCGGCATTATCGGCGATTGGTCAGATCAATACATTTAACGCCCTGGCATTGCAACAGCCGGGGGGACGTGTAATTCTCCCATTTGGATTTTCTTCTGATCTATGGCTGAGTTCGTTGACAACATTGTTGGTAATGACAGCCGGTACCATGTTTGCGATTTGGCTAGGTGAGCTGATCTCTGAATATGGTATCCGTGGACAGGGGCTTTCCCTTGTAATCTTTGCGGGCATCGTTTCCCAGATCCCCCAAAACATGATCGTTCTATGGAGCGATCAGTTGAACAGATGGTCCTTGATTGCAGCCATGGTTGTCATCATGCTGATAACGGTGCTTGCAATTGTATATGTTCAAGCAGGGCGTAGGAACGTTCCGATTATCTATCCCCAAAAAAGTGCTATATTTTTTGCTATACAGCGTGGAAGAAGTGCTCAAGTCCCCCAACCGTTTTTACCATTGATGGTTAACTTGGCCGGTATGATCCCATTGATTTTTGCCAGTGCACTTTTACAATTCCCAGCTATTCTGGCCGGATTCTTCATTGGGTCTGAGACGGAATGGATTCGAAATACGGCGACAAGTTTTCAATCGTTTTTCAATGCCACGGGCATAAATTCCTGGGGATACTGGTTGCTCTATTTTTTCATGGTTGTAGGATTCACCTATTTCTACACAACGGTCTTGTTTGATCAGCAAAACTATGGAGACAATCTGAAGCGTTCGGGAGCTCGTATCCCTGGTGTACCTAGTGGTGATAAAACACAAAAATACTTGAGCCGTATTCAAAGTCGAATTACGTTCCCCGGCGCCTTGTTATTGGGCATTGTAGCTATCATGCCATTCTTGTTGCAGCTGATATTGCCGGCTGCAGCAAATAACGCTGGTTTGTTCCTTGTTTCTTCTTCCGGACTGCTGATTGTCGTCGGTGTAGTACGTGAAATGTTCAATAATATTGAGGCGGAGCTGAAGATACATGGTTACGCTGAGCATAAACTTGTTAATTAGGGCTGTCCATGGCGAAATACCTTGTTCTTCTCGGACCGCCTGGTGTTGGTAAGGGCACACAGGCAGAAATTATTTCCGAACGTACAGGCTTGGCACATGTTTCATCGGGCGACCTATTTCGAGAGAACCTTAAGAATCAAACAGAACTGGGAAAACTTGCTCAAACATTTATGAGTAAGGGAGAGCTGGTTCCTGATGATGTCACCATTGCAATGATCCGTAAGAGACTGGCCCAACCAGATTGCGAATCAGGCGCGATATTGGACGGTTTTCCCAGAACTCCATCTCAGGCTGATGCTCTTGATGCCATGCTTGAAGAATTTGATGGAAAGGTTGATGCTGTACCGTTCATCACAGGTGCAGAGGACGTATTGGTTGAACGGTTAAGTGACCGTTGGACATGTCGTGCCCATGGACATATCTTCAACCGAAAATCCAATCCCCCAAAGGAAATGGGTATATGCGATATAGACGGCTCCGACTTATACCA
>DATHRQ010000429.1:0-6405 GCA_035465095.1 Anaerolineales bacterium
AAAGGAATTAGTATGCATTACTCACCTGCCCCCCTGCACATCCCCGAAAATTTTCTGAGCTTGGCCGTCTCATTGGTCTGCTGGCTGATCACTGCCTCCGTGCTGAGTGTCGCCATTTCGCGGACGAACAAATCGTTGGGCGAAAAACGGGTCCCGTTGATGGGCGTCATGGCGGCCTTCATTTTTGCGGCCCAGATGATCAATTTCCCTGTCATCGGCGGGACGTCCGGTCATCTGTTGGGCGGCGTCCTGGCAGCAATCACGCTCGGTCCGTGGGCGGGGATGCTGGTGATGACGGCGGTCATCGCGGTGCAGGCTTTGCTTTTTCAGGATGGCGGGCTGCTGGTGATGGGCGCGAACATCATGAACATGGGGCTGGTCACTGTTGCGATCGGCTATGGACTCTACCGAGGCGTCTCTGGCGGGAACCGCACCTTGAAGTTGTCGGTTGCCGGTGTAGCCGCCTGGCTTTCCGTAATGGCCGGCGCGCTGTTCACCTCCCTGGAGCTTTGGCTGAGCGGATACGCCAAATTGCAGATCGTCATCCCGGCCATGTTGAGCATCCATGCCCTGATCGGGATCGGAGAAGCGCTGATCACCGTCGCTGCGCTGGCGTTCATCCTGCAGTCGCGCCCCGATCTATTGGGTGAAAAATCTGAATCAGCCAAAGGAAGCCGCGGATGGGTGGTCGCTGGCGTGTTGATGTCCATTCTTGTTGTGTTATTATCGCCGCTTGCCTCCTCCGACCCCGACGGCTTGGAGCGGGTCGCTTCGGACCTGGGAATTTTAGGTTCCGGCCGTTCTGCTTCTTTTGAAATCCTGCCTGATTACACCATTCCATTTTTAGGCACAACGCCCGCATCCACCATCTTTGCCGGCATTGCGGGTCTGGTGGTGGTGGCCGTGATCATCATGCTGGTTGGTCAGGGAATGAAAGCTAAATCCTAAATCTGGTCTCGATACGGCGGCGCTGGTCGAGTAGGACGTAAGTCCATATCGAGACCCGCCGCCTACTCGACCACCAATCTAAAATCATAAATCGTCAATCCAAAATCGTAAATAAAAAACCATGCATTTCGACGCATTCGACCGTTATCACGAATCCGACAGTTTCATCCACCGCCTCGATCCGCGCGTGAAGGTCTCGGTTACGCTGGCCTTTATCCTCTCGAACGCGCTCCTGCCGGATGGAGCCTGGGTTGCTTTCGGATTGTCCTGGGCGTTTCTGTTGTTTGCAAATATATTGTCGGACCTTGGAGCCTTTTACACGTTTAAACGTTCGTTCGTCGCGCTGCCGTTTGCGTTGATCGCCGTCACCGTCCTTTTTTCTGTGCCCGGTCAGCCGCTGACCTCCTTCCATTTCATCTGGGACCTGACGATCACCGACGCAGGCTTACTGCGCTTTATCAGTATCGTGATCCGTTCATGGCTGTCGGTGCAGATGGCGATCCTGCTGGTGGCCACAGCGCGCTTCCCGGATATCGTCCATGCGCTCGAGCATTTGCGTGTGCCGTCGATCCTGACCACCATCATCGCTTTCCTCTACCGGTATCTTTTCGTCCTTGCGGACGAGGTCTTCCGTCTGCTGAGGGCCAGGGAGGCCCGTTCGGCGGCGGCGCCAGGCGTCAGGTCCGGAGGAAGCGTGGTTTGGCGTGCGGGCGTGGCCGGGCATATGGCCGGTCAACTTTTTTTGCGGAGTTATGAGCGCAGTGACCGCGTCTACAATGCGATGCTTTCGCGCGGTTATACAGGTCACTTGCAGACGATGAATCCGCATGAACTGCAGCGCGTCGATTACCTCACAACGGCGCTGGCGCTGATCCTTCTTTTTATCTTTCAGATGATTGGACGATTATGACAAACGTTTTATCTGTTCACGATTTGCATTTTTCGTATCACAATGAGCATATCGCTTTGCGCGGGGTATCGCTCGAATTGTGCGAGGGCGACAAGGTGGCGCTGGTGGGGCCGAACGGCGCGGGGAAGTCGACCCTGATGCTGCACCTGAACGGGATTTTGACCGGGCAGGATGGTTATGTGATCGTCGGGACCGAACGCATCACCCGCGACAATCTGCCTGCTGTGCGCGCAATGGTCGGAGTCGTGTTCCAAAGCCCGGACGACCAACTCTTCTCGCCGACGGTGTTCGAGGACGTGGCGTTTGGCCCGCTCCATATGGGTCTGCCGAAAGACGAAGTAATCGCCCGCGTGGACTCTGCGCTGGAAGCCGTGCGCATGTCCGGGTTCAAGGACCGCCTGTCGCATCACTTGAGCGTCGGCGAGAAAAAACGCATCGCGATCGCGACCGTCCTTTCGATGAACCCGCAGATCTTGATCCTGGACGAACCGTCAGCCGGTCTCGATCCGCGTGCGCGCCGCACACTGATCAACCTGCTGCGCGACCTGCCGATCACAATGCTGGTCTCCACGCATGATATGAAACTGGTCGAGGAACTCTTCCCGCGCACGATCGTCATGGACGAAGGTCTGATCGTGGCGGATGGGGATACGAAGAAGATATTATCTGATGAAAAGTTCCTGAATGAACATGGGTTGGAGAAGCCGTAGCGTTGTATAAGGCTTTAGAAGATTTCAAAGCTTCAGAAGCCCGGAATGTATTGTAGAAACCTTGATATAGAGTCCGCTTCAACTGAGGCGGAATTTGTTTTAAACCCTGTAACCAAATTGTGACCTTGGTCACCTTGCTTTTTAGAAAGACTTGTGCCTATAATGACTTGATTAATTTGTCTAGGCGTAAAACGCTGAGGTTTACTTAGGGAGGAAAACTCCCGGGGAGAGTTTTATGTTAATTAGAGATCGAAAAATTGAGTTGGTAATGATATTAGATATTAGATCAATACCTACCGAAAAACTATTTTCTTAAGAATGAAATTTAGGCTATTTTATTATGGTAACTATCATAGCTGACGGGTTATCCACTCTTTATGTATATAAGGCGTCGGTTATTGTTTTTTTCATTACAGTTTTTGGTATTGGTTTTTATTCAATTGGTCTTTTTGTCAATCATGAAATTGACGTAAAAGAAAGGATGCTAATAAGCATTGGTGTTGGCAGCATTCTTGTAGGTTTAATTTTCTTTCCGATTATTGTTTTGTCTAGTTTTGTGGGGTTTGCATTGCAGGTTGGGGGTTATGCCATATTATTGTTTGCTGTATTTGCATTACTAAAGTGCTTTTGGGCAGGCGAATTCATGATGGCCCGTTCTATTCATGTTTTCGTAACTATAGTTGTTTTCTTTTTTTTACTTGTTGTAAGGCTTGCTTTTCTTAATCATATTCTTTTGCCGCCATATTCAGATTCACCTATCCATTACCAAATTATAAATGGGTTTCTTAATCCAGATCCAGGTAGTATGTCGAATCTCTCATTACATACGGTTTTTAGCAACTATTATCACTTTGGATTTCACAGTCTTACAACATGGTTGACGTCTACGACTGGATTTGGGGCTGAAAATATGATCTCATTTATAGGTCAGTTGTTTCTGGTTGTGGGCCCAATTTCGGTAATGTCCTTAATTTATACTTTAACAAATAATATTTCTGGTGCATTATTTGCCGGTTTGTTGGCTGCTGTCGGGTGGCTTATGCCGGCCTATTCTGTTAATTGGGGTAAATTCCCTGCGCTGGTCTCCATAGCGGTATTGCCCGCTGTTGTTTCGCTAACACTATTGTTGTTGGAAAGAAATATAATTAAGAGAAGATGGTTTTTTTATGGATTGATTCTGGGCGGGATTACTTTTATTCATACAAGAATTGCCATATGCTTGTTTTTTATATTTGCAAGTTTTTTTATTGTAGGCAAGCTCCAGCTTCGGAAAAATTTTGGATTCTTTCAATCGGTTCGATTTACATTCTTGTTTTTGTTATTTATGTGGCCCTTGTCTCGCCCGCTTATCGATTTTTACAATAACCTTCCCGTCCTAATCACTATATTAATTCTAATACCTTTTGCATTTCAATCCCACCCATCAGCATCTTTGGGGGTGTTGATCTTTCTGGCTGGATTATCTTTGGCGATGCTTATTCCAAATCTTTTCGACGTTGGGGGACGCACATTATTGGATCGTCAATTTCTTACCATGATTCTCTATCTTCCCCTCTCACTGGTGGGTGGGCTTGGGTTTGGTGGCTTAATCAAGAAACTGGCATCAAATACCCTTTTGCAAAGGGCTATTAGTGTTGCGCTTGTAGCGTGTGTTTTTATTAACCTGACACCGCGAACATTCCTTCCTGATCGATGTTGCAATTACTTTCAAGAAAACGACAGGCTTGCTTTTCAATGGATTCAAGAAAATTCTTCAACGCACACCCTATATTTCATATCAACTGTCAATGATGGCGATAGATCCTACGGCACAGACGCCGGTATATGGATCTCTGCGCTCACGAAAATTCCAACAAACAAGCTTCTTTTCAATGTAAATTGGAATTCGATAAATCTTTTTGATGAAATTTGCCCCTCAGAAGGAGGAGAAGCTTATGTCTATATGGGCGGGAAAGAAACAAGTTTTGAGGATAATAAACTGGCACAGCAGCAGTGGATCACTTCAGCCTTTCAAGCTGGCGAGGTGAAAATATATAAAATTTCAAGTTGCACAGCAGGCATGTGAAAGGATTAATAATGAATTTCATCAAGTCTATGAAGGTCGAATTAATGTTTCTTGTTGTTGCGTTGTTCATAGGGTTTGTCGCCAATATAAACCCGGCATATGGTTATGATGGCAATGCACTTACTTATCCTTACCCTTCTCCTTCTCCATATCCTGGTCCGGATCCTGTAACGTATTATGTGAAATGGGATGCGACAGGCGCGAACAACGGTTCTTCTTGGACTGACGCCTACACTAACCTGCAGGATGCCTTGTCGGCCGCTTCAGTCGGCGACGAGATCTGGGTTGCAACAGGAACATATTACCCAACATCGAATATTTTTTATCCATCACCAGGCACAGATCGAACAGTATCTTTTGAGCTCAAAAACGGTGTTGCTATCTACGGTGGATTTATAGGGACGGAAGCACTTTTCAGCGAGCGCGACCCGGTTGCCAATCTGACAGTTCTCAGTGGGGATCTGAACGGGGATGACAATGGCTTTACCAATAACGATGAGAATTCCTACCACGTTGTGGTCGGAAGCGGGACAGATAGCACAGCAGTATTAAACGGGTTCACGGTTAGGGGCGGGAATGCGAATGGCAGTTTTCCCAATAACGATGGCGGCGGGATGTACAACGATGGCGGCAGTCCTACTGTAGCGAATGTGACCTTCTCAGGGAATTTTGCCCTCTTCGGCGGTGGCATGCTTAATCACAATGGCAGCAGCCCCACTGTAACGAATGTAATCTTCTCAGATAATACCGCCATCTATGGTGGTGGCGGATTGTTCAACGCTGGTAGTAGCGTTCCCACCCTATCAAATGTAACCTTCATAAATAATTCTGCTGATGCCGGTGGTGGCATGGCCAACGATGGCAGCAGCCCAATTGTAACGAACGTGACGTTCTCGGACAATACAGTCACCACTAGCGGTGGCGGTATGTACAACTACAACAGCAGTCCAATCGTAACGAATGTGACCTTCTCGAGTAATACTGCTACCTATGATGGTGGTGGGATGGTTAATGACGGCAGTAGTCCTGTGTTAATGAATGTGACCTTCTCAGGCAATTCTGCTGCCATTTCAGGCGGCGGGATGATCAATTTCTCTGTTAGTAGCCCTGTGTTAACAAACGTAATCATAGCAAACAGTGCCAATGGAGGAGACTGTGTTAACTATGGCGCAGATGTATTGGATGCATCCTCATCCAATAACCTGGTCGAGGACGGTACTAATGCCTGTGGTTTGACAAATGGAGTAAACGGCAACGTCGTGGGTTCCGACCCTATGTTGGGGGCACTCACCAACAACGGTGGCTCCACCCTGACCTTTGCTCTGCTGCCCGGTTCACCTGCCATCGATGTGGGTGATGATGGGGTCTGTCCCGCCACCGACCAGCGCGGAGTGACCCGTCCTCAGGGTGACAGCTGCGATATTGGCGCGTATGAATACGAAGGATCGACCTCTGCGAATATCGAGGTCAGGATCGGTGGGGATCTGCAGGCAAGCTATGCAGATGTAACCGACTATAAACTTGACAGCTACAAGGGCGTAAACGGCGGACCGTTACGAATCAAGGAACTCAATGTCAACCTCCTGGCGTCTTCCATCCGTCTGCTGTACCGCAACCACCGTACCGAGACACTGAGCGAACTGATGGGTGTGCCCGATTCGCAGCTGGCCGGCGACTACTGGCTGCCGCTCTACATCGACAACTCGGTCTACGACACACAGCTGCGCTTCACCAACACCTCCGACAGCCTGACCACCACGGTCAACGTCTAC
>DATHRQ010000430.1:0-3282 GCA_035465095.1 Anaerolineales bacterium
AATTCACGGGATGCGAACTCGCGTTCGACCGGCCACATATAGCCCTGCAGCCACACGTCCAGGCGCAGGTCATCGGCGATGCCGCGCAGCAGGGTCATCGGTACATGCGTATGCGCGTTGACCAGCCCCGGCATCAGGACCTTGCCTTCACAGTCCACGGTCTCTTTGGTAGTGTATTCCTTTTTAATCTCAGCTTCGGGGCCGACAGCCACAATGCCATCGCCTGTGACGGCCAGCGCACCGGGATTGTATTGCGTTAGCTCGTCATCCATGGTGAGGACGTGGGCGTTGATGAAGAGCGTGTCAACTTGTTGGGTCATGATTGCTCCTATATAACTTGGTTACTCAATTCAGAAAACATCAGGGTATGAATTTGATCAGCGCTTCCAGCGCCTTTAGATTCTCTTCGAAATCGGTGTCTCTATGATTGGCGAGTTCCATGTCGACGGCCGCGCCGACGCCGTTCTCCACCGCCCAATCGGCCAGCGTGCCGGTGTATTCACAACCGGTATCCAGCGGCGGATAGGGGTAGCCGGTGGCTCTTGCAAGCGCCTTGGCGAGACGGATCGAATCTGCCTCCCAGGGAACGCCGCCAGGGAAGACGCCCAACGCCGCACTGTGATAACTGATCATCGCCTCGATCTGGTGCGATTCGATGAAGCTCATGACCGTCCGTGTTTCCGGTTCAGAGCCGCCATAGGCGCCGCCGGTGGTGGGACGGTAGATCCAGCATCCATCGCGGTTCCATTCTGCGGCCCAATTCTTGGAAGGAAAGTTGCGGTTCAGGTCGACGCCGTTGTTGTTGACGCGTCCATCGACCCCTTCGGCGCGGGCTTCCCCGTCCGGGTTCATGTTGCGGATGATGTGCAGCGTTACACCTCTTGGGATGATATCAGGGTGATTGTCTATATATCTGATCAATTCGTTGGCAAGTTCTATTGTGTTGCGTTCATACCCGCCGTGAATGCCGGCCACGATCAGGTATTCCCTCCTGCCTTCGCCGAATGTGTACACTTCGATGGGACGGCCTGCATGAGAAAGGCCGATGACGGCTGTGCCATCTGCATTGAAATAAACAAAAGGCGTCGAGGTTTCAAAGACCGGCAGTGTGGAATACGGATTCGGTGTGAGCGTCGGCAGGATGTATTTCGTCGGCGGCCTAAGAGGCAATGAATCGGACTGTGGATCTTCGATCTGTCCGTCTGCAGCAGAGGCGCGCTGACTGTTGAAGTAGAAAAATATGCCGCCCAATAAGCAAAGGATAACCGCAATATTGACGCCCCATAACGCATAGACCCATGAATGGGAGATGGAACGTTTTTTACGCTTCATTATTGTTCCTTATCCTCGGTCATGGCGCGGGTTCTAAGCCAGTTCAACGCCAGGTTGACCGACCAGCGCGGCAGGCTGCGCGGCGGTCCGCCGTAGGTAATGCGGTGTGTCTTTTCGCCGCCGTGTGTGATGAGCGCCAATTTGGCGGCGCGTTCTTCCATATATACGGCGACGCCCAGGGCGGCATCTGCGCTGGATTCGGCGCGGGCGGCGCGTAACGCGTCCATGAGGGCGGCAGGCGTAAGTGCGGGGAATGAGGCGGTGTTGGGGATTTTGCGGGCCAGCAAGCCATCGAGTCCCGACTCGATGGCGGTCAACGTCCAACCGCGTTTGGCCACTTCGTTCAAGGCGGCCTCTTCCAGCGTAGCCTCATCCGCGCCAAAGATGTGATCCTTGAGGCGTTCGCGGACCTGTCCTTCGACCTGAGCGATCATGGCATCGGCCTCCTTTTCGCTTTTGGCCTTTGCCGCAATGCGGATGTCCACAACGCCGGTGTGCGCGGCCAGCCCGACCGTCGGATTGTTCAAGGCCTCGAGATCGCCGATCCTCTCGTCGATAACGCCTTCGCCCAGACCCACACAATGCAATATGCGGATCTTGATGATCTCCTCCAGCAAAAATCTTTCCTGAAGATAGGGGATGACCGCCTCGTGAAGAATGTGTTCCATTTCGTTGGGAACGCCGGGTAGTGAAATGATGGCACCTTCCCTCACCCCTTGCCCCTTATTATCCTCGAAGAGGGCTCCCCGAGGGAGAGGGGGAGTCTCTACAATAAAACAGGGCGCGGTGCCGACCGGGTTCGAGATGGGGAGCGCGCCCTTGGGGATGTAGGCCTGTCTTTTTTGGTTCTCGGTAGGTTTGCGGCCGTAGCGTGATACCACAGCGACGACCTGCTCCCACAGGTCTTCCTGAAATTCAAGTTCCACGCCGACTGCCCTGGCAACGGCCTCGCGTGTGGGGTCGTCCACTGTGGGGCCCAGCCCGCCGGTGGTAATGACGATCTCAGCGCGGCTCATGGAGTTGCGGATCGATTCGGCGATGCGCTCCACGTTGTCGCCAATGGTCATGGTACGGTAGATATCCACACCCATGTTGCGCAGCGTGCGCGCGATGTGACGCGTGTTGGTATCCACGATCTCGCCGAGGAGGATTTCTGTTCCGATGGTGATGATTTCTGCTGATGGCATATGATTATTGTCGGTGGTTGAGTAGCCGAAGGCGTATCGAAACCACCACTAAGCAAAGTGGTTTTGATTACATGTTGGTTTCGACACCGCACCTGCGGTGGGTGCAGGTGTACGTCCCGCGCAAATCACACGGGACTACTCAACCTACGGAATATTTAAACCACATTGTACTCTTTTATCGATCTTCCTTCATCAAAGCGCGGGAGGTCGAGCATGGAGACATCCACCGTGGAAAAAGCGCCATCCAGGATCACCTCGCTCATCAATTTGCCAGCGATCGGCCCGTGCATGAAGCCGTGCCCGGAAAAACCGGCGCAGACGAGAAAGCCCTCGATATGTGTATTCCCGAAGATCGGGTGCGCATCGGGTGTTACTTCGTATAGTCCAGCCAGGTGCGATGCACGGCTTGCACTTTCCAGCAGCGGCATTCTTTTGATGGCGGCTTCAAGATTGGTCAATTCCCATTCTTCGTCCACGTCATGGTCGAAGGAGGTTTTTTCGTCTGGGTTGCTCATGCCGATCAACAACCCTTCTCCTTCGCGGTGAAAATACAACGATTTGGCAAAATCAATGACGAAGGGAAAGTCTTTCGGGATTTGTCTTAGCGGATTCGTGGTGAAAAATTGCCTGCGGATGGGTTGAATGGGGATGTGGACGCCTGCCATGTTGCCGAGCGTTCCCGCCCAGGCTCCGGCTGCATTAATGACCATGCGCGTCTTTATCGACCCCTGGTTTGTTTCAACGCCCTCAACCTTGTCTCCAC
>DATHRQ010000431.1:0-6068 GCA_035465095.1 Anaerolineales bacterium
GCCGTGGTGGGAGGGACAAGAGAACGGCTGGCAGCCGCTGGATTAACGGAGCGTTGCGACGTGATCGAAGGCAGTTTCTTTGAAGCCATTCACGCAGGCGGAGATACCTACTCCCTGAAAGACATCCTGCACGATTGGAACGATGAGCAGTCGATCCAAATTCTGAAGTATTGTCACAAAGCAATGGGCGGATCGGGAAAATTGCTGGTGATCGAACGCATCATCCAGCCAGGGAATGACCCCTCCCCTGCCAAGCTGATCGATATCACGATGCTCGTCCTCACAGGCGGACAGGAACGGACCGAGCAGGAATATCAGTCCCTGCTCGAGGCAGCAGGTTTTCGCCTGGAGGATATTTACTCCTTCGATGGAGTGACTCACATCATCGAAGCAAAGCCTGTTTAAAGATCATGATATGCTTTTGGGAACAGATGCCGCTAAGCAACGGCACGGAAAAGTAAAAGATTCCAGCGGAGATCCCACCCCCAGCCCGGATGATGTGGCCGTAACCCGCGCCATCGTCGAGGCAGGCAAACTGCTGGACGTGGAGGTGCTCGACCATTTGGTGATCGGAGAAGGCAAATGGGTATCGTTGAAGGAAAGAGGTTTGGGGTTTGTGTAAAACCTAGACAACTCATATTACATCTCTGTTCCTTGATGCAGGGAAATGTAAATTAAATGTTTGAGGAGTACCACAATGAAACGCAATGAACTGATGATCGAACCTGACGAATTGCTTGCAAAGCTTGGCGATCCCAACCTGCGCATCTTCGACGCTGCTATCGTGTTCAACATGGGCATGAGCCCCGAGGAATTCGCGAAGATGCCGAACGCGCACGCGCTCTACCTGGATGGGCACATCCCCGGCGCGGCCTTTTTTGACCACCAACTGGTCACTGACCCGATCGGCAAATACGAATATATGGTAGCGCCAGACGGGATGCTGGCAAAGCAGATCGGCGAGTTCGGGATCGGGAACGATTCTGAGGTGATCTTGTACGCTTCCTTCCTGCTGACCAGCGCGATGCGTGCCTGGTGGGTGCTGCGCTACGCCGGGGTGCAGAACGTGCGGGTGCTGAACGGAGGGCTGCCAGCCTGGAAAGAAGCGGGCGGTGCGGTGGAGACGGGTGAATCCAAGTATCCGCCTGTGACATTCACCCCGGCTTTCAAACGAGAGATGTTCGCGGACTTGGCAGAAGTGCAGACCGCTTCCAAACAGGGCAGCGCATATATCGAGAACGCGCTGATGCGGGAGTGGTATGACCGGGAGCATATCCCGGGTTCGTCCTGCCTGCCGCTGACCGACCTGTCAATCGGGTGGGATACTTTGCGCCAGCAGGGTGAGATCGAGGCATTGGTGCCAGCCCGGCCCGAAGGCGAACGGATCATCACCTACTGCGGCGGCGGTATCGCGGCCGCGTTTAATGCCATGGTCCACCTGATGGTGGGACATGAAAACGCGGCGTTGTATGACGGTTCGCTGTTCGAATGGAAAGGGGAAGGGATGCCGTTGAGCAGCAACACGGAGGAGTAGCGATTCCAGCGGAGACCCAACCCCAGCCTCCGCGATATCACAGTGACCCGCGCCATCGTGGAGGCGGGCAAACTGCTGGACGTGGAGGTGCTTGATCATTTGATCATCGGGCAGGGCAAGTGGGTGTCATTGAAGGAAAAAGGCTTGGGGTTTGTGTAAACTATGGGCCAGGCAGGTGGTCTGTGAGACCTGTGGATTCACGATCGACGTGAACAGCCAGGCGATTCCCTGCCAGAACTGCGGATCGCTGCTTTCATTCCCCGTTGAGACGGATCGTGTGGTCTGCCCGTATTGCAGTACGGACACGCGCAGAGTGTGAAGTGGCGTCGTTGAACGAAAAGGACTGGGAATTGCATGAATATTGATTGGTATAACATTTTGGATGGGAAAATTTGAATTAATGATTGAAAGATATAGGGTTTTATACGGAGTGCCGTATAAAACATCATTAGGAAAAAGCTCTGAAAATCGGCAGACTAAGAAACACTTAAGAAATAGTTAATTAGTTTACAGAAAACATGAAAATAATTAGACTGATTTTCTTGATTTCAATCGCTTTGTTAACAGCTTGTGCCCCAGCGACTCCTTCAAAAGAGGATATAAACAATCAACTTGAGGATTTAATTACAAGCGAGAATGCCTTATGGGACAGTCTCAATATTCAAAGCTACCGAATGAAAATACATGACCGTACCAATTGGGTTGAATTCAGCGCGACAATTACAGTTGAAAACAGTAAGGTAATAGGTTTTGATGCAAGTTGTGGGAAGGCCATAATAGATATCGATGGTAAATTTTGTGAAGAAACTCTCCCAAATATTGTGCCAGCTACATATACAATCCAGGGATTATTCGATCAGCTCAAAAAATCACGTGCCAATTTTGAAGCGAGAGAATACGTGACCTCAAGTTGGAGTGACAGTATTTCTATTACATTTGATCCCGAATATCACTTTCCAAATCTGATTAATTTTGATGTTCCTGAAGCGGCAGATGAAGAATATACAGTCACGGTTCTCATCTTTGAAATTCTGCCAAAAAAGTAAATTTCAAAACAAACTTTCTCTGTTTAGGTGAAGTCGAGAATCGTTAGTCCTTTATCTACTCCCCTTCACCCCGAATTCCTGAAACTCGCCCGTCACTTCCTCCCATTCCACTTTTGATTCATCCACGCGTGAAAAGCTCGGTCCCTGTTTCATCATCTCGATAAAGCGCTCCACGTTTTCGCGTTTCCCTTCGGCGATGGCTTCCACCGTGTCATAGCCAACGTTGCGCACCCAGCCCGTCAGCCCGCCGATCTGGCGCGCGCCATACTCCACGTGCGCGCGAAAGCCGACTCCCTGCACGCGACCCTTGACCCAGACGTGCGCACGAACGATATCAGATTCAGGTTTGTTATCCATTAGAGTATCCTCCATTAGGTAGGTAGGTGACAGTCACTTTGCTACCTACGTTTCACTTCGGGAGTGCTGCGCAAAAGTGACTGTCACCTTTTTTGTTCACTTCCTTTTCGCATTGCGTTGAACATTCCGAACAACGGGAAGAACATCACCAAACACAACAGCGCCAAATAGGGCGCAATATCTCCAAACGCAGACATAAAACTGTTTTCTCCCAAAACGTTTACGCGCCAGTCCCGCTCCAATTTCCCGAAGGAGACGCCAAAGGCCTGCTGTGGACCGCGTTCGCAGTCCATGCCGTTGGCGTAGGCGTTTGCGAGCCTTAGCAAGCCGTCCGTGCCGAAACCTCCGCGCAGGTAGTTGGTAAACGACCGCGATTGGGCATAGGCAAGAAACGCTGAATCAGAATTGGGCGAAAACGAAGCGCACAGGTCCAACATGGGGATCAACGCATCCCGCGCGGCAGCGTCCTGCAGGAACCTGTCATATTCGGGGTCTGGATAGACCTCCGCCAGGGCAGCCATGCCCTCCCGCAGCCACGCAGGAATGTTTTTGTATCCCTCACCGACCTGACGATACAGGATGACGTGCATCAATTCGTGCGGGATGCGCCGCTCCATCTGGATGTTCTGCTCGACGCCCGCTTCGATCGTGACCATGAGTATGCCTGCCGCCGAATCGGCATGGCCCGCCACCCAGACCTCTCCCCCTCCATACAACGTGCCGCGCAGGTCGCTCTCGTTGGCATAGATAAAAATATCGACGGGGCTGGAGAGATCAGGCGGGAAGAATTCGGCGATCTTTTGTAAACCGGCCTGCCCTGCGTTCAATGCGGCCAGGCCAAAATCTTCATCACCATCATACCAGTGGACGCGCAGTCCGTTCAGTTCCTGCTGCTTCCAATCGAACCGATCGTCGTCATAGCGGATCAGGGCCGTCTGGCTGCGCGCCTGGCTACCATCTGCAAGCGTCATTTCGATCATCCATTGGATCGTCGTGAACGGACGTAATGAGTTCTGTTTTGTGTCGAATATAAATACGGACGCGCCGTTCGGATTGAAGGTGATCGGCTCGCGATAAATCGTCCCCTGGATCACATCCTGCAGGACGATAAACGCGCTTTGAATTTGAAGCGGGGAGCGGGTCTGCGTGGTAAAGGTGATCTGCTCACCAAATTCGGACTCGGCTGAAAGGTCGAGGTCGATTCCCGATTGCGCCTGCGTTTGCTTCGGGTTAATAAACAGGAACGATATAAGAATTATAAACAAAACACCGCGACAAAATAACTTCACGCTATCTCCCTAATAACACGAGCAGCGGCGTCAACGTCAACGGACTTAGCACCGTGCTCACAAATACGATCGCCGCGATCAACTTTGAATCCAGATTATATTCCTCCGCCAGAACCGTCGCGCTGACCATGCTCGGCATGGACGCCTGCGTAACCGCTCCCTGACGGGCAGCCGTTTGGACACCGAACAATCCCGCGATCAACAGGCCGAGCAACGGCGCGGCGATCAACCTCAGTGACACGCTCAATTGCAGTGCGCGCAAATTGCTGGAAAACTCGACCTTCGTCATCTGCACGCCCAGCAGCACCAGCATAAGCGGGATGGTCCCGCCTGCAGCCAGTTCCACCGCGCGATTTATGGAAAGAGGAATCTCGACCTGAAATATGTTGATCAACAATGCAAGGATGACCGCATACAGCGTCGGCACTTTGAACAGGCCCAGGGCGGCGTCCTTGAGAGTCATATGTCCAAGCGATGCCAGAAATACGCCCAACGAATAAAACAACAAGGTGGTCGTCACAAAATAAATGCCCGCGTACGATAATGCCGTGTCCCCAAATGCGAACAGGACGAGCGGCAATCCGTAATTGCCCGTATTTGCGAACATGGTCGTGACCAAAATGGAGATCAGGGCGGTCTGTTCCAATTGAAATATCCGTCCCATTAAATAGGCGATCAGACCGATCGCCAGCACGATCGAAGCGGTGAACCCTATCACGCCCGCGGCTTCGCTTAATTTGAGCTGGTTCTTTATCAGCAGGTCGAATATCAGCACAGGGCTGAACACATAAAAGACCACCCGTCCCAGACTGCGCGGTTCGATGTGCAGCAGTTTCCCCAATGCAAAACCGGCGCCTCCGAGCAGTATGATCGGAAGGATGTTGTTTCCAAACGTGGATATAAGTGTGCTAAACGACATGGAATGACCGCCAAATAAAAATCACGGAGATTATACTCCGTGACCTGTAGTTGTCATTTGGGCAGGCTAAAAAGGAGAGCCTAACTTCGAATACTCATGTCATTCTCCCGAAGGGACACCGCTTCGGGACGGTGTGAGGGAGCGTAGCGACTGACACTTGCACCCCGTTCGGGTCGCGAGCCCATCGGGGCGAGACTGCCTGCGCTGCAAGTGCAGGTGAGAATCCCGCCGCTCTGCGGCGAAGACCCTTCGCGTTGCTCAGGGTGACATTACATAGTATGTTTTGATAATTGGGCATTCCCGATTGAGACTTTACCTACGCCTCTTCGTCCTCATCGAGAATGGCAAGGTCGTCGACTGGATCAGGGTCAACCGCCAGCAAATCGAATCGATCCAGGTCTTCGGTGAAGGCCAGGTTATCGAGCGCTTCTTCGAGAAAAGTGATCAGCTCATCATTTTCGGCCTGTGCGAGCAGCGTTTCAAGATAAGTATCCACATCCTCTCCGCCGATCTGCGAAAGCGACCAGATCGCAGCGGTGATCACCTCCTCGGCATCCTCCTCTTCCAACATGCGCAGCAGGGGAATCCGCGCCGCCTTGAGCGCCAGCGATCCCGCGCTGACCACGGCCGCCCGGCGGATCTTATTATTTTCATCGAGAAGCGAACGCAGGACGCGGTCCTCCCAAATGTCGTTGGCTGAGCGTCCCATTGCGGTCAAGGCGCTGAACTTCCATTCGGTATCAGCCCGCTCGAATGCGGATTCAACCAGCGCGATCACCTCGGGATGAGACGACCAGCCCAGCGACTCGAGCGCACGCCGGCGGACGCGCGGGTCTTCCTCACCGCCGGCTGATTCCAGCAACGCAGATCGTACCTCCCCGTAGGCCTCCTCATCGATCTCCTCCAGTTCGCCGAGGTCTGCA
>DATHRQ010000432.1:0-5215 GCA_035465095.1 Anaerolineales bacterium
GACGGGCGACCCGGGCAGCGGTTTCGTGGAGGAGCTTCTCAATTTCATCCAACTGTTGTTTTTGTTCGGCGTGGTGCTGGTCTATCACTTCAATGAGCTGCGTGCGGATGGGGCATCGTTGTCCGATTCGCTGGCTGAGAGGCAGAGCGCCTACTCGGTGTTGATCGTTGACTCGGGAGATGGATTTGTGGAATCGGTCAGGGCCGCGCTGGTGAAGTCGGAAGCGAAGGTACAGGCGACGGTCACGCCTGCGGACGAGAAGCCCGAGGGTGATTTCAAGGCGGTCATCCTCAGCGGAGATGTGGCCGTAGACTCTCCAGCGTGGATCAGGTCGTTTGACGGGAACAGGATCGTCGTCCAGAATGAAGCGCCGAATCTTGTGTGGGCAGATGATGCGGCGCAGGCGGCAACGTCCGCGCAGTTGCTGGCCGAGGGGCAGAAGGTACAAAAGAAAAAGCCGATGCGTTCGGCATGGACGTTTGTTGTGTATGTGTTCGCGGCGTTGTTTGCCTTGCAGATGCTGTTTGTGTTGCTGGCAATGGGCATATCCATGGTCGCAGGGTTCTAACGTTTAGGTGACAGTCACTTTTGCGAAGTACTCCCAAAGTGAAACGCAGGGAGCTAAGTGACTGTCACCTTTTATGATGTAAAATAAGAGGGTTATTCTTAATCGAGGAGACGCCATGAAAGTAACTGTCCTTCAGGAAAATCTGGCCCGTGGTTTGGGTATTGTTTCAAGAGCTGTTTCGCCGCGCAGTACTCTGCCTGTGCTGGCCAATGTATTGGTCGCGTCTGATGAAGGGCGTTTGCGTCTTTCGGCAACCAACCTTGAAATGGGAATCACCTGCTGGATTCCCGCACGCATCGAAGAAGAGGGTTCAACGACCGTGCCTTCGCGCACGTTCAACGATCTGGTCGGCACATTGCCGAGCGATCAGGTGAGTTTGAAACTGGATGTGAGCACGCAAACTTTAAATGTGCGCGGCGGTACATCCACCAACGATATCAAGTGTATCGATGCGCAGGAGTTTCCGCCGCTGCCGGTTCCTGAACTGGATGACGCCATACAGATCAACTCTGGCGACTTCCGTGAGATGATCCATCAGGTGGCCTTCGCGGCTTCGTCGGATGAGGCGCGTCCCGTTTTGATGGGCGTTCTGATTCAGGTGGATGAAGATAAACTGACCATGGCCGCAGCCGATGGGTTCAGACTCTCCGTCCGAAATGCGGTTCTTTCTGCGACCGTGCCTGCTCCTGTTTCGGCGATCGTCCCAGCCCAGGCCTTGCGGGAGTTGGCGCGCGTCACTTCGTCTTCGCTCAGTGCAGGTGCGACTGACGGCGAGGAGCCGATCTACATGGTGTTACCCAAGGGGCGCGGACAGGTGATCTTCCGCGTGAAGGATGTGGAAGTCGTTTCACAGTTGATCGACGGCACGTTCCCCGATTTCAATCAGATCATCCCGCGTTCGTACAAGGCGCGCACCTTGGTTTCGACTTCCTCCTTGTTGAAGGCCTGCAAGCAGGCTGAGATATTCGCCCGCGAAGGCTCGAATGTGGCGCGCTTCAATATCAAATCTGCGCAGGGTGAAATGCAGCCCAGCGAAGTGGAAATCTCTGCCACCTCAGAGGAGACGGGCAAGAACGAGACCATCGTCGAAGCGACCGTGGATGGAAGCGGCGTGTTGATCGCGTTCAATGTCAAGTTCCTGCGTGAAGCCCTGGAAGTGATCCGCACCCCGAACGTTGCCTTGGAAACATCCGCAGCGAACGCGCCAGGCGTGGTGAGACCCGTCGGCGAGGATGATTTCCTGCACGTGATCATGCCGATGCATCTGGGGTAGTCTGCTAGTCGGATAGTCTGCTGGTCTTTTAGTCAAAATAAGAAGCGCCTTGTAAGAGACAGGGCGCTTTTGATTACATCTTTAGGGAGTTGAGTGGGGAGATTTCTCAGCATCAGAATGTGAAATTAATATTGACCGACGGTCGGTCATGTGGTATGCTCTTCCCTGTAGAAACAAGCAGGAGTCGAAAAAATGGTCAGAATTGTAAAAAAACCGGAAGAACGAAGGCAGGAAATCGTGGCGACCGCGCGTGAATTATTCCAAAAAAAGGATTATGAAAACACCACCATGCGAGACATTATGGATGCGCTGGGAATCGCCAAAGGGACGATCTATCACTATTTCAAGTCGAAAGAAGAGTTGCTCGAGGCTGTCGTTGAGGATTATGTTGATGAATACATAGCAGGCATGGAAAAAGTCCTGAACGAAACCGAAGGAAGCGGCCTCGACAAAGTGCGCGCCCTGATCATTGCCGGGAATGTCGAGGAACAGTATGAGGACATTATTGAGCATCTGCATCGCCCGGGAAACGTCAGCATGCATACCCGTCAACTAGCCGTGACCGTTTCCAAATTGGCCCCGCTCTACGCGAGCGCAATCCGCCAGGGATGTGAAGAAGGCATTTTTCAGACTGAACACCCCCTGGAATGTGCCGAATTCATGCTGGCTGGCATCCAGTTCCTGACCGATATTGGATTCCACCCTTGGGGCCAGGAAGACCTCATCCGCCGAGCGACTGCCTTACCAGCCCTGATCGAAGCGCAGTTGAACGCCCCCAAAGGATCTTTTGCTTTTTTCCTCGAACAAATCTAACCATCGATGCGAAACATAAAAGGAAACCAAAGATGAAAACATACTTGAACACAATCCGGCCCAAAGTAGCCGATCAATTCCAAAGGAGTAAATCATGAACAAATCAAATGTTGCACTTCCCAATATGACCGTTCGTTCTATTACCCCGTTTCTGGCCCTTACTTTTGGCTTGACCTGGGGAATCGCCGCTCTGCTGATCTTTTTCAGCGACCAGATTGTCGCCGTCTTTGGTGAGATTACCTCGAGCAATCCTTTATATATCCTCGCGGTGTATGCGCCTGGTATTGCTGGCGTATTCCTAGTCTGGCGCTCTTACGGACTGAAAGGGCTGGGCAGCTTCTTTCGGCGATTGACATTATGGCGAATGCCTCGAGTCTGGTGGCTGTACCTCATTGTAGGTATTCCCATCATTGCTTACCTTAGCGCCGCACTGAACGGCACGATCAGCAATCCGTTTCCCTTTTCTCCCTGGTATCAGGTATTTCCAGCGCTGGTGGCGGCTTTCTTCCTGGGTACACTCGAGGAGTTCGGCTGGCGGGGTGTTGCCCTGCCTCTGCTGCAGCGCAAGATGGCTCCCTTTTGGGCTGGGCTAACCGTGGGCGTCATTTGGGCGGCCTGGCATATCCCTGCCTTCCTGATGAGCGGGACTCCCTATGGCACCTGGTCTTTCGTGCCATTCTTTGGCGGCGTCATCGCGATCTCCGTCATCCTCACGCCCATGTTCAACAGCGCTCGCGGCAGCCTATTGATTGCTTACCTGTATCACTTTCAGATGATGAATCCCATCTGGCCCGATGGGCAACCCTGGGACAATCTTCTTTTCGCTATCGTGGCGGTAATTATCGTTGTTCTAAATCGAGATACGATGTTCAAAAAAGGGATCGGTGTTACCGATGTTCTTATGCCAGGGGAGGCTCCTGCTACCGAAAATTGATCCACACCCCTCAAAAAAAGAAGCGCCTTGTTGGGAGACAGGGCGCTTTTGTTTCTATTTTATGCGTGTGATTATCAATGCAGACGTTGATGGTGTTGTCAGCACCTCTGTCCCTCTGACACGAGGGTTTGCGAAGGCGTACTGACGTTTGGCATCAACGATTTCATCCCAATCAGCAGGCCATAATTCAACAGGGACCAGATCATCCATCACGATTTGCCCGCCTATTTTCAATAAATCAGTGATCGCGTCCCATTTGGAAGGGACAAGGTCGGCCCGCGGCATGGCATCGACAAAAAGCAGGTCGTATGGCTCTTGCGGACTCATTACATCACGCCAATCGCCAATTCTGATTTCCACATTCGGGTACGCTGCAAACAATTTTGCAACAGCGTTTGCATGCTTAATGTCGATTTCGACCGAGATCAATTTTGCCTCGCTGCCAAGCCCGCTTGCCAGCCACGCTGTTCCAACACCTGCTCCCGTGCCTTGTTCTCCAATCCTTCCGCCGGGCTTGCCGCTTGCCAGCACCTGTAACAGCCTGCCCACCTGTGTAATGCAGGCAGAAGGCGGGCCTTTATGTCCCGCCGGGCGCCCTTCAGGCATCAGTGGAAAGCCCAATTCATTGGCAAGTTCGTTGGCTTTTTGCACGATCTCTGGTAATTCTATTTCAGTATAAATTGGATTCGGCATAGTTTTGTGCTCAATCCGCTTTCGGCAGGGTGACCTTGAAGGTTGCGCCTTTGCCGGGGCCTTCCGATTCAGCCCACATTTTCCCGTCCTGTTCTTCGATCAAACCCTTCGCAATCGGGAGCCCGATTCCCAGCCCGCCGTAATGGCGTGTGTCTGGAGGCTCGACCTGATAAAACTCTTCGAATATCTTCTCCAATTTATCAGCCGGGATGCCGATTCCCTGATCCCGTACCCATGCGAGCACCCTGTCCTCCTGGGATGAAACGCCGATGGTAATGGTGCTCCTTGGTGGAGAGAAGAGCAGGGCATTGTTTAGTACATTGACAAACGCAAGCGACGTTTTATCGATATCGACGTTGACATGCAGGGGCTCTTCGGGAAAGTCGAAGACCAGTTTCTGGTCACGGGCCGAGGCGATCTCCTTGATGCCATCAGTTGCAAAAGTCAGTACATCCTGCATGACAGTCCTTTGAGGCGCCAGGGACATCGTGTCCGCTTTGAGCATGGTCAGGTTGCTCATCGCATCCAGAATGGTACGCATCTGCCGGGCAGCGTTCAGTACCTGCCCCGCAAGTTTCTGGGTCTCGTCCTGTGTGTCTTCTTTCAGGAATTGGGAATATCCCATGATGATGCCGAGCGGCGTCCGCAGTTCGTGGGATGCCAGCGCCAGGAAGTTATTCTTGACCTCGTTTGCCTGCTTAACCTGTTCGAGCGCCTGCCGCGTCTCCTGCAGCATGCGTGCGTTGTTGATCGCTATGGCGGCATGTGCCGCAGTCACGGAAAGAATGGCGACATCGCGGTCGTTGAATTCCCCGTCACGTTTGTTGACCGCCTCCAGCACGCCCATGGTGCGGTCCTTGATGGGCATGGGGACACCGAGCAGGGATTTTGTTTTGAATTTCACCTTGTCTGAAACGAGTTTGTAGTGGCGGGG
>DATHRQ010000433.1:0-6467 GCA_035465095.1 Anaerolineales bacterium
GCCAAGGCGCTCGCAAGAGCCACCGGCTACCCCTATCCGCCGCTGGATACCGGTTGTGAATACACCGGCACGCTAGCCGATTGGGCTGTGGAGAACGGCGTCGGCGCGGCCGTCGACATGGAGCTCGCCAATCATAGAGACACCGATTTCGAAGAGAATCTAAAGGCGCTGGAAGCGCTGATTAAGTTTATACCCTGATGTTTTCAGCACTGAGTAAACAGGTGACTATCACCTAAGGAGCAATCATGACCCAACAAGTTGACACGCTCTTCATCAACGCCCACATCCTCACCATGGATGAAGAGCTTACACAATATAACCCCGGTGCACTGGCTGTTATGGGCGATGGCATTGTAGCTGTCGGCCCCGAAGCTGAGATCAAAAAGGAATACACCGCCAAAGAGACTGTGGACTGTGAAGGCAAGGTCCTGATGCCGGGGCTGGTCAACGCGCATACGCATGTACCGATGACCCTGCTGCGCGGCATCGCTGATGACCTGCGCCTGGATGTGTGGCTGCAGGGCTATATGTGGCCGGTCGAACGCGAGTTCGCATCCCGTGAATTCGTCCATCTCGGCACATCCATTGCCTGCGCCGAACTGATTCGCAGCGGTGTGACCACATTCAACGACATGTATTTCTACGAGGATGAAGTCGCCAAAGCCACGGCACAGGCCGGCATGCGCGCCGTCTGCGGGCAGTCCATCCTCAAGTTCCCAACGCCGGACGCCAAATCGTACGATGATTCCATGGAACGGGCCCGCGATTACATCGAACACTGGAAGGACCATCCGCTGGTCGTCCCATCCATTGCGCCGCATGCCCCCTACACCTGCACAGACGAGATCCTGCACCAGACTTCTGAACTTGCCCAGGAATTCGACGTGCCGCTGCACATACACCTGGCCGAAACCTCCCTTGAAGTGGAAAACATGCGCGAAGAAAATGGCATGCCAGTCATTCCCTACGTCAAGAAACAGGGATTGCTCGAAGCCAAGGTCATCGCGGCGCATTGCGTACACATCGATGCGGGCGAGATACGCACGCTCCATCATGCCGGTGCAGGCATTTCGCACAACCCGTCGTCGAACCTCAAACTTGCCTCCGGCTTTGCCCCCGTCGCACAGATGCTGGATGTCGGTCTCAATGTCGGCATCGGCACGGACGGGCCGGCCTCGAACAACGATCTGGATATGTTCGAGGAGGTACGCCTTGCCGCTTTCCTTGCCAAAGCGGTGACGAACGACCCGACCTCCCTGCCGGCCTCACAAGCCCTGTTGATGGGAACGCGCCTCGGCGCCCAGGCGCTTCATATCGGACATTTGACCGGGTCGCTGACCCCGGGCCTGCGCGCCGACCTGATCCTCGTCGACCTGAGCCCGGTCCACAACTCCCCTTCCTTCAAGCGTTCAGCCGATAACACCTACGCCCAGATCGTGTACGCCAGCAAATCCACCGACGTGACCGATGTGATGGTCAACGGCAAATGGCTGATGCGCAATCGCAGGCTGCTTACCGTCGCGGAGGATGAACTCCTCGCTCAGGCTGCAGACATTGCAAAGAAGATCGATTCATTCCTGGTCGACCGCGAACAATCGGTATTGTCGAAACTGATCGCGCTGGGCGGTTCGATGGAGGAGGAGTCGTTCGAGGTGCAGGTAAAGGTCAAAATATCAGACCTGGACCCGATCATCCAGGCTTTGATGCGCGACGAGATCGATATCCTGTACGAACGTCATTACCGTCAACACGACGCCTATTTCAGCTTCGACGATCCTTCACAGGGACGCCTGCGATTCCGCGAAGATGATTATGTCGACGAAAAGGGAAATGTTGTCAAAGCCCGCGCACGTCTCACCCTGCTGGGGGTCAAACGCGAGAGTGGGTTTGAGAACGATGTGCTGCTTTCGCGCAGCCGCTTCCTTGCGCCGGCCGCAAATTCACTGCGCTTCTATCGCGAGTATTTCAAACCCGCGTCAGAAATTGCCATCGAAAAGGACCGCCTGCGCTGGCTCATAAAATATAAGGACACCGAGTTCTACGTGAACCTCGATAATGTCAAGACGCCCGACCTCGGTTATTTCGTGGAAGTGAAAAGCCGCACCTGGAGCCGCAGAGACGCCGAAAATAAGGCCCATATGGTCGGCGAACTGCTGGAGCTGCTCGGCGCATCAGACGGCGAAGTGGTCACAAAAGACTACATCGACATCGTCACGGACTAGCGGGCAGAGACATTCATGAACCAGTTCGGAAAATTTCTCGCGGGCGTTTGCGTCATCCTATTTATATTCAGCGGCGTGGTCGCGATCATGGCTTTCAACATCGAACGCAAGGCCTTCTCTGCGGAGACGTATAAACAGGCGTTCGAGAATCAAAACCTGCATGAAAGAATGCCCGCGGCATTGGCGGTCATGTTGTCCACATCCGGTTTCGGCGGCGGGAGCGCAGATGCGCTTCTGGGCGTGCTGGCTACAGAAGGGAATATCGCCACGCTCCTTCCCCCGCAGGAATTGAAAACGACCACCGACAACGTACTCGATGCGACCTTTGCCTACTTGAACGGGGAGACAGACTCAGCAGTTGTCTCTATAGTCTCCTTGAAAAGTTATCTTGCAAATGAAGGTGGCGTTGCCGCCGTCAACCAAATGCTGGATGCGCGGCCAGATTGCACGCTCGATCAGATCGCCCAGATCACAATTGGATTGCTTTCCGGGGAAGGTATATTCTTGTGCGATCCGCCTGAAGAATTAATGGGGCTGGTGATGCCGCTCATCCAAACACAGCTTCAGAGTATGCTGGGTGCCTTTCCCGATCAGATCACGATCATCTCCGGCGAGAAAAGCAACACAGCCGACGACCCGCGCCTGAGGCTGAACCGCCTGCGTGCCTACATGCAGATATCCCCCGTACTGCCCATCATGCTCTTGCCGCTCATCGTTATTTTCGCCGTGCGGACTTTCAAAGATTGGCTGCAATGGTGGGGCTGGCCCCTGCTGACCACCGGACTCATCAGTTTGACCGTAGCCCTGCTGGGGTCGCCAATCGTCGAATGGGTTGTCGAACAGGTCATGCAGGTTCAATTGTCGGTTCTTATACCGCCAATTCTGCTGGGTACGCTGCGTCAGGCGGCCGGCGAGATCGCCAGGCAAATCTTAAACCCCGTAGCAATTCAGGGATTAGTTCTGTCGGCGGCCGGTTTGGGAATGATCGTCTTCGCGATGATATTAACCAGCTTGGAGAGATCGCGTATATGAATCTTCCGCCTCCTAAAACCCGCGCTGGAGGTGTGGGATGGGTTTCGTAGCCGTTGACTCAGAAGCAGGTGGAACAAGGCTTTATATCTCGGGCGCAGGTCTCCTACTCCAACCTGAGACGTTCAGGTAAGAAATAATCCTCCAGAACCGCAACTTCCCACCCTATCAAGTGTTTTAGTCTATTACTGGCGCGCGGCTTGCCATGCCCCCGAGGTTTGGCAGGGCAGGCACACCTTTTTTTGTACGGAGGAACCGATGAAACCTTTAAAAGTCTTAAATCGAAAGGACGGTCTTGGAGGCGCAAGAAAGCATCGACTTCGCGCGTGGCGATTGACAGGCATTTTCCTGTCAATCGCCTTGATCGCGGCGGCGTTTGGCGGTACTGCAGGGAGCGTCTACGCCGCAAATATACTGGCAACAGTCGGGGAAGCTGTCAGCACCTTCACGTACACAAAGAACATGCACCCGATGGGGTTCTCGGCGAGGGAGAATACTACTAGTCCTTTCACCGCAAACACGGATATCGCCTTCTGGGGCAAGTTCGCCTTCCACGGCAATTACGATGGTTTTCGCATCATAGACATCAGCGAGCCCGACAACCCGGTTGAGGTGCTCGATTACCGCGAATGTGCCGGAAACCAGGGTGATGTAATTGTGTGGGACAACATCCTGGTGCGATCGTGGAACTCCCCTGCACCAGCAGGGGCGACCTGTGACGGAGAACCTGTTTTGCCAGGTGTGTTTGGCAGATGGGAGGGATTGCACATCTTTGACATCAGCGATCCGAGTGATCCCGATCTGGTGGCATCCGTCGAGACCGAATGTGGGTCGCACACAGCAACAGGTGTGCCAGATCCGGCAAACGGCCGTTTACTTGTATACAACAGCCCATCCAGTGGCGCATGCCCTGGTATTGACATAATAGAGATTCCGCTTGATGATCCTGCCAGCGCGGGTTATCTACGCTTCGAGCCTGCGGGTCGAAGTTGCCACGACACTGGTGTCATCCTCGGAGATGTGAATATGGCAGCGTGCGCCGGTGGCAACGGATTCACGGTATGGAGCTTGGGCGGTTCCAGCGGCGGATCGCTCGCGGATCCATTGCAGTTATATTCGCGTACAATTACCGGCGTAGGAGTCGGTCACTCCACTTCGTTCACTTGGGATGGCAGAGTTTTGATATTTGGACACGAGCCGGGCGGTGGCGCCGCTCCCCGATGCCAGGCAACCAACAGCATTACGGACCGTTCACTTTTCTTCTTCGAAGCGCGCACAGGGGCGTTACTGGGTTCAATCCTGCACCCCCGGCCTCAAACCAATACTGAGAACTGTACCTGGCACAACTACAACATCCTTGCTACCGACAAGCGCTATGTTCTCGTCGCAGGCAATTACCAATCCGGCATATCAGTCGTCGACTTCACAGATCCAGCAAATGCATATGAGGTTGCGTTTGCTGACCCGGCCCCATTGGTTCCGACTACCCTTGGCGGTGACTGGTCAACCTATTGGTATAACGGATTCGTTTATGAGTCCGACATCACTCGCGGTATGATCATTTGGAACCTGAACGATAACGTTGTAGCCGGTGCAATGAAATTCGATCACCTCAACCCGCAGACCCAGATGACCTCATTCCCGTTCAAGGGTACCGCGTTCGGCAGGTTTAAGGCCGCGGCAAACCAGCAGGGTCTTGTCTTCTTTGGCGAAAGCGCTCCTGACGACAACAGCGGCGGCGGAGGCGAGGAGGACTTTGGCGGTGAAGGTCATGAGCATTAGCCTCATGAATCACTAGGTCAGATCAACAGCACGCCAGTATGTCGAGGAGGAAGGCAGAAGCTTTCCTCCTCTTCTTTTCCCGCCTAGATGAGTCATCGACAGGCATTCCCCAGATGCTCGTCAAACGTCTCTGAAAAGTTCAGATATCCCGAGCCATCGCACCTAGCGTGGAAGAAGTAATACGGCGTCTCTGCGTTGAGCGCGCTGATCGGGTTCGTCCACCAGGTGTTCTGGAGGGCGTTATAGCCGATGGCGTATTGAACGGTCGGGTCGGCTTCGAGTTTCATGCCGATCTCGAGGCGGTTCAGATACACCGACGCGATCATGGGCGCCTCTTCCTTCTTGATCGCCTCCCTCTCGACAATGGAGGCGATGATGGCGCACCAATTAGCCAACGGACAAAGCACGGATAACATTTCAGCCCTTGGGTATTTCGCACACCGGCTTCCTCAACGCCGACCGCTGCCCCAAACCCGCGCTGGAGGTGTGGGGTGGGTTAAGAGGTGCACCTTGAATTGAGTTATTGCCTTCTGAATATATACGCGGATGCTGACTTCTTGTATCCAATTCCTTTTTGAACTTCAATTAGATATTCCTTCTTCACCTGGAATTTCGATGATTTGGGAACAAAATATTCTTCCAGTTTTTCTTCGCTGATTCGATACTTTCCGCTTCGTAAGTTCACAACCGCGATTAATTGATAATCTTCATCCAATGCCGCCACACCCGCGTCACCATGGCTGTTGTTCGCTAGAAGCAATCCGCCTTTCTTTAGGTAGCGTTTACAATACTTCCCCACAAACCCGGCATATTGAGAGATGAGCAGGTCGAAATTTTCCTCCCGTTCGTCGAATTCGTTTCGATAATCCGTAAAATGAAAAGTGATTTTCGGGTCTTGTGGATAACTCTTTCGCTCTGCGACAACATCGCGAAACCTTGACTCTCTGAAAAACTTGTTCGCGCCTTTGTCATTGTCAACGTATACCACCTCGGGAAAAATAAATGACGGCGTGATGTGCACGAAACTTCCCGCATAAAGGACGCGTTGAATATCGAATTTCCCGGCAAGCCTCTGAAATAGATCCAAGCGCTCGAAACTCTTATCCACAAAGTGCTTGCGATACAGATCAAGTGAGTCCCTGCTCATTGACACTCATTTTCCACATGCTCCTCGAACGTTACGGCAAAGCTATGCAGCCCTGACCCATCGCACTTCGCGCGGAAGAAGTAATACGGCGTCTCAGCCGGGAACGCGACCGCGTTCAGCGCCTCCAGGCCGGGGTTCGAGATCGGCGAGGGAGGCAGGTCTGCATAGATGTAGGTATTGTAGGGCGAAACGAACTGCAGGTTGAGCGCGCTGATCGGGTTCGTCCACCAGGTGTTCTGGAGGGCGTTATAGCCGATGGCGTATTGAACGGTCGGGTCGGCTTCGAG
>DATHRQ010000434.1:0-3714 GCA_035465095.1 Anaerolineales bacterium
CGAGCATTCTGGGCGGCATACCGGCCACGGTCAGCGCGACCACGATCAACAAGGTCTGCGGATCGGGGCTGAAAGCCGTGATGATGTCGGCCCAGGCCGTCCGCGCGGGAGATGCCGATCTGTTCGTGGCAGGCGGGTTCGAGTCCATGAGCCGTGCTCCCTACCTCGTCACGGGCCGTTCGGGCGAGTTGAAGTTCGGCAATCAGGCGCTGACCGATGCCCTGCTCAACGATGGTCTGTGGGACTCGTTCGAGAATTGGGGCATGGGCGAGGCGGCCGAATTCATCGGGGAGGAGTATGAGGTCACGCGTGAGGCGATGGATCGCTTCGCGCTTCGCTCTCACAAGAAGGCTGTTGAGGCGCAGGAAAAAGGACGCTTCGAGGCTGAGATCGTTCCGGTCCAGGTCAAGGGACGCAAAGGCGCGGTCACGGAGGTGAGTCAGGATGAAGGCCCGAGAAAAGATACGTCGCTGGAGGCGCTGTCGAAGCTCAAACCGGCCTTCAAAGCCGATGGCAAGGTGACGCCCGGCAACTCATCCCCAATGAACGATGGCGGTGCGGCGGTCGTGGTTGCTTCGCGCGCATATGCCGAAAAGAACGGACTCAAGCCGATGGCGCGCATCGTGGGGTACGCCCAGGCGGCAGTCGAGCCAAAATACCTGTTCGCCGCGCCCGCATACGCCATCCCCAAGCTGTTAAAGAAGATCGGTTGGACGTTCGACGACGTCGACCTGATCGAACTCAACGAAGCCTTCGCCGCGCAGGTACTGGCAGACGGATACGCCCTTGCCGATCAGGGCTGGGACTGGGACAAAGTCAACGTCAACGGCGGCGCGATCGCATTGGGGCATCCGCTGGGTGCCAGCGGCGCACGCGTGCTCACGACCCTGCTGTATGCCCTGCAAAACCGCGGACTGAAACGCGGTATCGCATCGCTGTGTTTGGGCGGTGGTGAAGCCGTCGCGATGGCCGTGGAGATGGAATAGTCCGGTGGTCGAGTGCCGCAGAGCGGCGTACCGAGACCACCAAGTAATGAAGAGTGTTTCTCTTAGTGGTGGTTTTGATACGTCCCGCCTTGCGGGACTACTCAACCACCGGCGTACTCGACCACTGAGGTTTAAAGGTACCATGGACAAACAGGAACGGGATCAAAAGATCAAATTATATGGCCGAGGGTTCGATATGTTGATCGAAATCCTCAAGGACATTCCGCGGGAGGTGTGGACGTTTAAACCAGCGCCGGACGATTGGAGCATCCATGAAGTCATCATCCATTTGGCAGACTCGGAATCCAATGCCGCTTTACGCGCCCGCAAATTGATCGTCGAGCCGGGCGGAATGTTGATGGGCTACGATCAGGACGCCTGGGCAAATTCGCTGAATTACCACGAGCAGACCTTACAGGACGCACTGGAGGTCACACGTCTGGCACGGAAGACAACCTACCTCTTGTTGAAGAAACAACCCGATGAAGTCTTCGAACATTCGGTACAGCACCCCGAATACGACGAGCCGTATACCTTCGACCAATGGCTGGATATTTACGCGGCGCACATTCCGGGGCATATCGAGCAGATCGTAAATACCTACAAGATTTGGAGAGATCACCAAGGTTAACTTCTCACTGAGCGGAGCGATAGCGTAGTCGAAGTGCAGATGGCAGAAAAACGCTTCGACTGTGCCGCCAACAATCGGCGTCTCCGCTCAGCGCGGAAGGTGTGGAGGAATAATGACAATTAATAAAATTTTCGTCATCGGCGCAGGGACGATGGGTAACGGCATCGCGCAGGTCGCTGCGACCAGCGGATACGAGGTCACGTGCATGGATGTGATGCCCGAAGCGTTGGAAATGGCCAAGGCAACAATTGCCAAATCGACGGGGAAACTGCTTGAAAAAGAGAAGATCACCGCCGAACAGAAAGCCAATGCGAACGCGATCCAATTCGTCTCTAACATGGAGACGATGAAAGAGGCAGATTTCGTCATCGAAGCCGCAACAGAAAACCCCGATCTTAAATTCAAAATTTTCAAAGACATGGACGCCAACGCGCGCGACGGCGTCATTTTGGCCAGCAACACCTCCTCGATTTCGATCACGAAGATCGCCGCACAGACCAGCCGTCCCGAAAGCGTGATCGGGATGCACTTTATGAATCCCGTACCGTTGATGAGACTTGTCGAGGTCATCAAGGGACTCGCCACCAGCGAAGAGACCTTGTCCACCACGCTCGAGTTGTGCAGGGCGATGGGCAAGGAAGCCTGGGAGGCCAACGACTCGCCCGGCTTCATCTCCAACCGCATTCTGTGCCCGATGATCAACGAAGCGATCTTCACGCTGCAGGATGGGGTCGGCACACCCGAAGCCATCGACGCGGTCATGAAGCTGGGCATGAACCACCCGATGGGACCTCTCGCGTTGGCAGACCTGATCGGGTTGGACGTGGTGCTGTTCATCATGGAAGTGTTGCAGCGCGACCTGGGCGAAGACAAATACCGTCCCGCCCCGCTGCTGCGCAAGATGGTGGATGCGGGGTACCTGGGGAGGAAATCGGGTAGAGGGTTTTATAGTTATTAGCGTTCAGCTTTCGGCGATTAGCTGTTAGCTTTATTTGATTTGCAAAGAATAGGGAGTAAAATACGATGGCAGATAAAAAGAAAGATAAACTCGTTCGGACACAGTTCCCAAAAGATAGCACAGCAGAAGAGATACTGTCTGGAATTCGAAAAGTTCAGGATGATTGGGCAAAGAGAAACCCTGAGCGTGCTCATGAATTATATCCTGAGGTGTATTCGGAAACAGGCGAGCGCATCAAGAAGGATAAGCCGAAGAAGGATGGGGAGTAAAATAGTTTCAATAATTGATTGGCCCCATCCATCTGCCCACTTCGTGGGCATCCACCTTCCCCTAACCCTAAAGGGTGCTTCCCGAAGGGGAAAGGATCAAAGGCAGACTCCATGTTAAACAACAATCTTCATTACAAGAAAAACGAAGATGCGATACTTGCAGGTGAATCGGGTAGAGGCTTTTATCAATATTAAATCATCGCTTGTGGAAACGATTTTGGTGGTACAGTATGGAAAATAGGAGGCAACTGGTAGAAAAGTGATATATGGTCGGATCGCTGACGACGAAAGGAAACCAAGAATGAACAAGAAGTCCATCCTCACTTTTATCATATTGGCCGGGCTCATGCTCTCTGCGTGCAATGGCTCGCCGCCTGCCGTGGACGTATCGACTCCGGCATCGACGGACACAGACGTGCCACCAGCCTCGACAGCCACGGCCACTCAAACGCAGACCGCCGAGGAAACGCCTGCCCCATCGACCTTCGTAGCGGAGTCCACTCCCACTCCTGAACCGCCCAGACCCACCAACGAACCCAACTGCACCAACAGCGCCGCCTTTGTTGCGGATGTAACCATCCCTGATAACACCACAATGGCAGCAGGAACAACCTTTACGAAAACGTGGCAGATTTTGAATACCGGCACATGCATCTGGGCTTCCGATTACAGCCTTGGCTATTATTCCGACGACAACATGGGTGCGCCCGATTCGGTGCCCCTTTCGATCACCTATCCCGGGCAAACTGCAGACATCTCCGTATTGCTGACCGCGCCGAACAGCGTTGGAACGCATCGAGGCAATTTTGTCGTCAGAAACCCGGAAGGTCTGATCATGCAGATCAACGAAGACTCGCGCCTGTGGGTCAT
>DATHRQ010000435.1:0-2858 GCA_035465095.1 Anaerolineales bacterium
ATTCATCGACCGTATAGGAGCAATATTGGGTCGTCTCGGTATGACAATCCTCCACGATCTCTGAATAGCCATTGCCCTTATCGACCGTCCTCTGCTCACAGACGTCCTCGCTCTCGGTATAACAGGATTCGTTGTAAGCGCCGGAAGGCGGGTTGCCTCTTTGATCTGTATATCGAACCGGCTGAATCTCCTGCACGGCAACCGAGGTTTCCCAATGGACGTCGGTCACAGTTGCCTCCACAGCGGAGGATGGGAACAGGAACAAATAAACGCCAACGATGCAACAAAGCGCCAGCGCCCCCACTATGCCGCCGATCAATTTCCAGTTTGTCGGTTTTTTCGGGGCTGGCTGACCGACCGAGGACGAGGTTCGAAACTTTGCAGGTTGGGCCGCCTGCACCCTGGGCAGCGCCGCTCCGCAGTTCGAGCAGATGGAGTTCTCGCCCGGGTTCTCGGTGCCGCAATTTACGCACTCGATCACTTTCGGCGGGGGAGGCGGCGCCTGCATGATGCGCCCAGCCTGACGTGCGACACCTTCTGTTAAATCTCCGCCACATTGCGAACAGGTCTTTGCCGTTGCCGGATTACGTGTGCCGCAAAACGGACAATGGATGTCCGCGCCGGCTTTCGCCGCCCTGATCGAATCTTCGTCCTTTACGATTTTTTGGTGCGATGGGAGCTCGAAGTTCACATCGTCCGGCTGCGGCGCCCCGCAGTTTTCACAGGCTTTTGCACTGCCCTTGTTGCGCGTACCGCAGTTCGGGCAGGTCCACTCGTTTTCAACGTATCCGATCGTTCGTCTGCGTCCCAAGATATAACTCCTTATTACAGTGCGTCGCACCACTCCATAAAACTACCTCGAAGAAAAGGTGTGACACAACCTCTGTTCACCCGGCAATTATAAAAGATGACTCAGGAGAATCCATGCCAATTTCGTATCTCTTCGATCCTGGATTCGCAATCCGGTTCCTGGTGTGGATTTGGATCATTCGCCTCGATCTCACCCCTGCCTGTTGCAGCAGCAAAGACCGTTTCCGCCCCGTTGGCCACGTTGACAGGGTCGTAGCCGCCCTCGAGCACGAAGACGATCTTCCCGCCGCAGTGTTCCTCTGCCAAAGCGACGACTTTGTTCGCCAGGGTCGCATATCCCTGCGTGGAGAGGCCCAGCATGGTGATCGGGTCGTTCCAGTGCGCATCGAACCCGACCGAGATGAAGATCATCTGCGGTTTGAACGTTTCGACGAAGGGTTTGAAGATTCTTTCAGCAACCTGTTCGTAGACAGAATCTCCCGCGTAGGCAGGCAGGGGCACATTGACGATCCGCTTCTTCGCATCTGGAGCGTCGGTCAGCCAGCCTGTGCCGGGATAGATGCCCCATTGATGAGATGAAAGGAATCCAACGCGGTCGTCGTTCAGGAAGGCGGCCTGCGTGCCGTTGCCGTGATGCGCATCGTAGTCGATCACCATTACACGATCCAATCCATGCGAAAGCGCATCGCGCGCGGCGATGGCGACGTTGTTGAAGATGCAGAATCCCATCGCTTTATCGGGCTCTGCATGGTGCCCCGGCGGGCGGACGATGGCAAACGCGTTCCTGGCGTCGCCGTTGAGCACAGCGCGCGAACAGGTCAGCACGCCGCCTGCTGCGAGCAGCGCATCGTCGAACGAAGTTTTTGTGACGTAGGTTGGCGCATAGTCAATGATGCCTGGGGCTTCATGTCGGCAGACCCTTTCCAGCGAAGAAACAAGTTTGGGGTCATGAACCAGGCTGATCTCGTCGCGCGAAGCGGGTCGCACTCGTGTATCCAATAATTCTGCATCGAACGTATTTAATTTGGGCTTCAAGGTGTCCAGTCGACCGGGTCTTTCTGGATGATCGGGGTAAACGTGTTCAGTTGATTGCACGAAGGTGTAGGCGGTGGTCATGTTTGAATTATAGCCCCTAAAAGTAAACGCCCCCAACCCGTTTAAGATTGGGGGCGCACATCGTACTATGTTTAATTTACGGAGATGCTTGTCCGGGGCCGAGAAGCGGACAGAGGAAGAAGTGATCGCCTTCATCCATAATGTCGTTGCCGTTGGTATCCATCCACCAACGGCCGCCGAGGTAGCCTGGATCGCCGGGTCCGAATTCTGTTTGCGCCTGACCATCAACCATTTCGAGCTTTTGGAAGCGTCCATGCATTGGGAGCGGGTCGGCTGTTGCAAAGGTCTCATAGTACAGCCCCTGGCTGGTGACATAGATGGATCCTACAGGACCGTTACCGCGGCCTGCAAATGCAGGGGATACGGACACCAGCGATATTGCCAGAACCAATAGTAATGTGGAAAGTTTGTATTTCATTTTTATCTCCTTCGAATATTTTATACTTTGATCGATTGTGCAAAACACTGTGTTTCTTATTCGATAGCACCTCCTCCTATCGGGTTGAATTCGATGCTCTCAGTGTATGGCATGTACATTACACAAATATTCTCAGGAAATTACGTGTCTGTTAAGCGTTTTTAATGAGATGTAATATTTGGTATTAAACGAAAAACCACCGCTCTGCCAGCATGGGGGGGACATGCTGGTTAGAGCGGCGGCAAAGACACCTATTACCAATAAAGGGGAGGGCAGGTGCCAGTGGCATTAATATACTCTCGAACAAAAGTCAATACATTAAAAGGTAATTAGAAAGTTGACAGGATTGGTCTGATTTAGGCTGGTTCATATAAAAGACCTCTTGAATAAGTGCCAAGATCTGCTCTCGTCGCCGTCCCCGGCGGCGTCCACTTCAGGGATGCTGCCACAAAGGACGCCGCCTGAAGCCCATTTATTTGCTTTTACCCTCTTTGAATATTGCCAACCAGTCGTC
>DATHRQ010000436.1:0-3313 GCA_035465095.1 Anaerolineales bacterium
GCCCTTGATAAAGCGCGCCTTTGCTGAGCGCATCGGTGATGACCTTGCCCCAAGTGGGCAGGACAGGGTCGCCAAGTCCCAGCACGGACAGCGATGCTTCAAGGAAAACGTAACTGGGAATCAGCGTCACCATTTGCGGGATAAGCAATGGGATAATGCGCGGGATAAGATACAGCATCACGATACGAAAATCCCTTGCGCCGTATGCTTCCGCGGCTTCGATATACGGCGACTCTTTCACCTGCAGGAAGACGGCGCGATATGTGATGATCGCCCCACCGAAGATGCTTAGGATGATGGTTGCGCTTAATATCGTCCAGACGCTGCGCGAATAGAAGGTGCCGATCATGATCAGGATGGGCAGGAAAGGCAGCACCAAATTGACTTCGGTGACCCGTTGAATCAAAGCATCCACCCAGCCGCCATACCAGACAGCGATTGCGGCGATGATCATGGTTGTGATCGTTGTGCCGAGCGCGGCGAGTAACCCAAAGGACAGAGCAACGGGTGTGCCCCATAACAAGGCCACACTTAGATCGCGTCGCATGTGATCGGTCCCTGCCCAGCCTGCGACATTTCCATACAGGACGAATTCGGCGTTCACGTCTGAGTCCTTTTCGAAAGTGAGTATCTTAAGTTTGAGCGTGTATTCTCCGGGCAGCGGTTTGGTGGATTCCGATTCAGGGGCGACGAAAAGCCCTTCGCGCGGGACCCGGCCTCCCAGTCGACGTTCGAGGCGGGAATCCTGGGAGAAGATATATGTTTGTGACGCGGCTACGGCGAAGTCCGCGATACGGATGTCGCGTCCGTCGGGTGTCAAAAGAGTCGCGGAGACATATGGCTGCTTTTCGACATAGTCTGCTTTGAAGAAGAGGGTCAGTTCCTGCGGGAAGGTATCGAAGTCATACTCAAATGGATATGTGATCTCGATGACCTTGAAACCTTCTTCGTTCTGGGTGACCGTTTTATGCAACTCGTCGGACGGGATCGCAAATGACTCGGGAAGTTTTTCACGGCGGAAATAATTCGTCCAAATGGGTTCGGCGTTGACAGGGTTCTGATACCAGACGTCCTGACCGCCGCGCCATAACCGAATGGCTTCGGAGTAAGGGATCGTGATGATCGTATAGATGGCAACCGAAACCAGCATGAGGATGATCAGGCTGCCAACAATTGCAGATGGATATTTGCGAAATTCGCGCAGGTGACCGAAAAAAGTTTTCATACGTGCTTTTTGCCTCCGCCAACTTTGACGCGCGGGTCTACAAGTGCATAAATGAAATCGAGCAGGAAGACCGTAAGCGCAAGCATGTAGGCAAAGATGACTGTCGAGCCGACGATGACGGGCGTTTCATATTGACCGATGGCCTTCAATAAAGTTTGCCCGAGGCCGGGCCAGTTGAAGACGCCTTCGAGAATGGGCGCGCCCGTCCATAAGGTGATGAGGGTCAGGGCAAAGGTCGAGATAATGGTCGGCAGGGTCGGGCGCAGAATGTAGCGCCGTTCCAGCATCCGCGAACTTAGTCCCTTGGCTTTTGCCATCTCCACGTAGTCTTCACTTGAATAGATCAGGAAGAACGTGCGCCAGTTGTAGGCGTTGAGGAAGATCGTGCTGATCGTGATCGCCAGAACGGGTAATGTTAAATGTTCCAGCAGGCTGAGAAAATAATCAAACGGATTCTCAGGCGGCGGTGCGGAAACCATACCTCCGTAAGGAAGTACGCGCAGCACGGCCGCAAAAATGACGATCAGGAAGATGCCATAGAACCAACCCGGGGCCGAGCCGGTCGGCGCCATGCCCACGATGACACGGTCCCAGAAAGTGCCGTAGCGGCGGGAAAGGGACAGCGCGATAAAAATGCTAAAGAAAAATAAAAGGATGTTCGACGATGCGAACAGAAATAAGGTCGGCGGGAGACGTTCGAGCATGATGTTGCGCACCTGGCGCGAGCCGCTGTCGGACGCCATGTTCTGCGCCCACCCCAAATTGAGGGTGAGGGCATTCGTCAGGAAACGCACACTGCGCACAGCGAACGGCTGGTCGAGCCCGATCCGCTCTTCACGGAGGCGGATCATTTCATTCGCGCGCGCGTCTTTTTCTTCCTGTGGAAGGGCTCTGAAAGAAACATCGTTGCGTAGAAGTTGATTTACATCCTCACGGATCATGGCGCGCTGGATCTGATCGACATAACCGCCCATGTTGGCGATCAGCACGGTCAGATACACGCCTACAACTGTGGTGAGGAAGAGTGTGATGATCCGTACCACCGTATAACGCGCAACGCGCATGAACCCACTGGAACTTCGTTCTGGTTTCTCGATGGGAATCGATTCGGGTTGGAAGGTTGTTTCGGCCATGGCAATCCATTTTCATCCCTCACCCCTGCCCCTCTACCAATGGGACGTGTGCCCGACAGGGTAGAGGGGTTTGGGGGGTGAGGGATAACTTATCTGGTCGTTACGAACTCGTACGATGCGAAGGACGGGATGCTCACTACAGAGGACACCACGATCGCCTCGAGCTTGTTCGAACCAGACTCGAGTTCGGATGTTTGGTCTGCGGAGAGGACGATCTGATACAGTCCTTCTCCGGCAGCTTCAGCTTCACCGGAGGCAACCAGCTCGCCTGTGGCGTTGAACAGCAGATACTTCACCTCACTGACGTCAGCGTTGGCATACGGATCGCCTCCATAGCTGACGAAGACATCAAACGTCGCCTCGGTTCCGCTCTGGACCTGACCTGCGCCGTCCAATTCCACTTCCGCCACCTTGGGAGCGGAGAACTGCGACCACTTATCGGCGCGGTCGGGATAGGCCTCATTGCGCGTCAGCGTCAACGTCCCTTCCACAGGGAAGACCTTATCCAGAACGAACGGGCCGGTGTTGACCCAGAAGTGTTCATGCTCGCCATAGAATTCGCCCAGAGCTTCATACCGCGCTGCGGCTTCTTCGGATGAGACGAACTCACCCAGCGTGGCGGCATAGGGGATGTACGTTTCAGACTCAGCCTGCGCCAGTTTCGCTTCGAGAATCTCAAGGCTCGGCCCGGAGATCATGCTTAGCCACTCGACCTCCAGCGCCCCGGCCTTATCCGTCGAGAAAGCCAGTTCCCCATTGGACTCAGCCAAGACACCCAGGGCAAGCGAGTGCCAGGCACCCTCACCATAGGCATACTGCGGCCACCAGGTGGGATTCGGGTATACGTTGTTCTGCGTCACCATGACCTCTGCGTCCAGCAGGAAGGCATCATCATAGGTCTCGATCACAAGCGGATCGGTCGAAACGATGCGGACACCACGGAAATGTGACTGAT
>DATHRQ010000437.1:0-3857 GCA_035465095.1 Anaerolineales bacterium
CATCAAGGAAGTAGACCTGACCGGTTTAGGTTGTACATCTGCGCACATTGGGACTCCTTTCTAAGCAGAGCCTTGATAGACTGTGCTTACTCCATCTGACACACGCCAGGCAAACCCACCACTGTCAGTCTCCTCGGAAACATCGATGAGAGAACTCATCTCTCCATGGCAAATAGGCCAGTTGATCCGCACAGCTCCGCGATAGGGTTGTATCGGCACAACCAGCCTCGTTTGCCAGGTTAATCTTTTGATCACAAGAAGGTCCAGCAAACCGTCAGCGGGTGCGCAGGCCTCCCCGGCGGAAGAGATTGACGACAAACAACAGGAGGACGGCACCTCCCAGCGTCACCAGCAGGGTTGGAAGGGTGACCGCATCGTTGATCGTCCCGACACCAAAAATGGGGGAAAGGAACCAGCCTGCCACGAACGCGCCAACAACGCCCACCACGATATCTAGTAGTAAGCCCTGTTGCGAATACGTCCGCATGATCCTACTGGCTATGTAGCCGACGATGGCGCCAGCGATGAGGTATATGATGATGTTCATTTGTACTCTCCTTATTTGAATATTTGAGATACACGGGTAACCCGAGTTTGCAAGATTGTCTCCCTCTCTCGCTGGAGAAGGGGCGACACGACAGCCAGGTTAAAAACCCAGCCTTCACAGGCCGCCGCCGCTAGGACACGGCTTTCATGGGCCTAAGACTTAATCAACTACCCCTGCACCTCCTTTATCCGCCGGTTAAACTCCTCTTCGGCGCGCTCGCGGGTGTAGCCATACTTCTGTTGGAGCAAGCCGACGATTTGTTCGGCATTGCCGGCCGCCTGTTCCAGGTCGTCGTCGGTGAGTTTGCCCCACCATTCTTTGACCTGGCCGCGCATTTCCTTCCACTTGCCTTCGAAGACATCTTGATTCATATCTTGATCCTCATATTCTTTCAGATAAGCTGCCCCTGCTGTTTACATCAGCGCTCGAGACCGCGTAGTGCGCAGGATTTTCAAACTGCTTCTCCCCCAGAGGTTCTCCTCCGCGAGAGCAATCGTGGTCTGGATAAGCCGGTGGTGTCATCCGGAACGAATAAATACTCGCTACCGCGTCTCGCAGGCGTTCTGCTACTTCGCCTAGACGTTTCGCTTTTGCTGATAAACGAATCTGCACCGGCCGAGAGAGGACAATGACCGCTGCGGCCGGGTAGGTCTCCTGCAGTATAAGACGTAAGGCTGAACGTTCATCAAGCTGAGCATCCGCTAAAAAGGCGCGTTTCATACATTCATTTTATAACAAACACCCCCGGACCGCATCGGTCAGCCGGGGGGTGTTTGTCTCCCCCAGTTGGGGGAAATGAGAACTATTATCGTAGTGATATCCTACCGAGAAAATCAAACCTGTTCAGAGTTTGTCATAATGAGGCCGCGCCCGGCCTGCTTGGCAGCATACAATGCCTTGTCCGCCGCCCGCAGTGTTTCACGCCAATTAACGTCGTGTTCATGCATTTCTGCAATACCAGCCGACATGGTCAGTGATTCGAGCAGTTGATCACCATGCGAGAGGCGCAGTTCTTTGGCCAGCTGCAGGATCTGCTGCACTCGTTGGCGGGTATCGTGCAGTGACGAGTCGGGTAGAATCAGCACAAACTCATCCCCACCATACCGACAGGCAATGTCGCTCATCCGCAGGTTCTCACGCAGGATTCGGCCCAGTTCGCGCAATAGCGCATCACCAGCGGCATGACCAAATGTGTCATTAATGCTCTTGAAGTGGTCGATATCGAGCATCGAGACGCATAGGCAGGTATTTCGACGCTGGGCGCGATATACCTCACGTGCCAGGCTATCTTCCAGGTAGCGCAGGTTGTATAGCCCAGTTAGCGGGTCGTGTATGGCCTGCTCGCGTAGTTCCTCCCGCAGTTCTATATTGGACAAAGCCAGCTTGATCCCTTCGCCCATCGCCACGGCAAGCTGCTGGTCAACGTAATGTCCACCTTTCTGTTCTCCGCCCAGAAGACACAAGACCCCCAGTGTTTCGCCTTGAACCATCAGAGGCACACACAAATAGCCGGTTTCTGGTGGGTGAATAAAATGACGACATAGCAAGCCAGCCTGAGGATCAATAACTTCATGAGGTTGACCGCGCCGCATAGCCCAGCAATCCTCCCAAGAAAATATCGTCTCCACCGGCCCTTTACCCCCCCAGCGCGCTACCACCTCAAAATGCCGATCCCTCGGATACAAGATCGACAGGCAGCCGGTCTGGCTGACGAACAGTTCGCCTGCGATCAGGGTAATCACATGATAAGCCTCAAGATGGGTCGTGCACGCCTGCAGCAGATCATTCATCCGATTGAGCAACTGCATTTCATGGTCGCGCATTTTCAGCTCGGTGACCAAAGCCAACAGTTCCTCATTAGCTTTCCGTACCTCTGCCTCGGTTTGTTTTCGGGCCGTAATGTCGCGAATATTGCATTGAATAACCTTCCGACCATCCTCCAGATAGACATTACTGACGAACTCCACCTGCCGGTGCTGTCCATCTTTTGTTTCCAGGGGAAGGTTCTCGTAACGGACGTACTCCTGGCTTTGTAATTGTTGAAACGCGCTCTGGCTGGCAGCGATATCTTTAAACGGGCCAATCTCCCAGAGAGTCCTGCCGAGAAATTCTGTGTGAGAATAGCCCAGCAGATCTTGTAAAAATGGGTTTACGTCAGTGATCTGTCCCGTTTCCGCTTCCAGAAGGAGGATGCCATCTTTAGCGGTCTCGAAGATCCGCCGATAACGAACCTCGGAAGCCATTAGGGCTTCCTCCATCTGCTGGTGCATGGGCCCATCGTGCACAAGCTGCATCTCTTCGCTCGAGTGATAGGTTGAACATGTATCTGCCGCTATCTTACCCTTCATGAATTTATTTTATAACTAACACCCCCCGACCGCATCCATCCGCCGGGGGATATTCATCTCCCCCAGTTGGGGGAAAATCGGGAGGCAGCCAGTTCCAGGTCGTCAAAAACCTTCAAGAAGGTTGCCAATCCCTGGCGCACCATCGTATGGTCATCGACCAACATCAGATGATGGTGCCCGTTTATGGCGCGACGCTCTTTGCTGCATGTGATCATAAAAGACTTTCTTACTTCGCGTTGGATTGTGAAATTTCCTTAACTATTGCGGCAGTTTTTTCCGGCAGGTTCACGCGCGTCGCTACATCTGCCTGGGCAATGATCCCTACAATCTTATCGTCGTTGTCCACGATAGGAATGCGGCGCAATTGATGCTCAGCCATCGCATCTAGCGCCACCTGCAAGTCATCCCCAGCCCGACAGGTCACAATATGGCGCGTCATCACCGCCTCCACTTTCGTGGATTCGGCATCTTGCCCTGTGGCTACTATCTTCAAAGCCAGATCACGATCGGTCACGATACCGACCAACTTTTGGGTCTGCTCGTTTTCAATTATAGGGATCGAACCGATGTTCTCGCTTTGCATCAATTGCGCCACTTTTGCCACCATATCATCTGTCCTGCAGCAAACGGGGTTTTTCGTCATCAGTTCATTACATTTCTTCATAAGAATTCTCCAGCAGCGAGGGTTCCACCCATCGGCGTCTCGTGGATGGAAGCCGCATCCACCCGAAACTTTGTCGGCAAAAAGGGTCCGAATTTACTACCGGGCTGTTCGTATCTTTACCGGTTCTCTCAACGATACTCTAAGGTATTTAAATTGTCCAATCATCTCTTATTTCTCCTCTTCAACGACTGCCTCTGTTTTGAGGAGTTCGTCGAACAGAGACCGGTAATAAACCATCGCCTGCCTTAATTCTTCAGTATCTGCCTGTTGGCGCTCATTTTTGATCGCGATCTCCCGC
>DATHRQ010000438.1:0-25780 GCA_035465095.1 Anaerolineales bacterium
CGCGCCAGGATCGGCTACCTGCCTAAAGATACGCGTTTCTACGAACACATGACCGCCCGCCAGATGCTGGACTACACTGCCAGGTTCTTATATGCCGGTCCTCAATCTGAGATCGATAAGCGCGTGAACGAGATGATCGAACTGGTCGGGCTGGAAGGCAAAGCGGACCGACCGATCAAGGGCTTCTCCGGCGGCGAGCGTCAACGATTGGGGATCGCCCAGGCGGAGATCAACTATCCAGACCTCTTGATCCTGGATGAACCGGCCGCCAGCCTCGATCCACAAGGAAGGCGGGATGTGCTCGAAGTAATGTCCCGCATCCGCAACTATGCGACGATCTTCTACTGCACCCATATCCTGGATGACGTGCAAAAAGTCAGCGACCAGGTTGCCATTGTCAATCGGGGTGAACTGATCACCCAGGCCCCCATCGAAGAATTGCTGGCGGGTACCGGTGACGCGGTCTACTCGGTAACACTGAAGGGCGATACTCAAAGCGCATATACCCGGGTCACTCAGCAATCCTGGGTCTCCGGGATCGAGACCAGCCAGAACGGCGGAGGGATCACCTGGCAGGTGAGCGTTACAGATGAAACCGCGGCTGAAGACCAATTGATGAGCCTGCTGGTATCCAGCGGTTTGAAGGTTTCCAACTTCAGCCGCAAGGAACAAAACCTGGAAGATGTGTTCTTCAACATCATTGAAAGGAGTCAGAAATGAACACCACTACATCAAGTCAGTTTCAACTGGTCAAGGAAAAAGGCTGGAGGAGGGGATTGGGGAACTTGCTGCAAGGTGAATATTCGTCCTGGTTCAAATCCTCCCGATGTTGGAAACACCTGCTGATGTGGTTTGCGATCATAAACGGGTTGATGGGAATCATGGTCATTGCATCTGCCAAAGCGGCCGAAGAAGGAAGCGATGGCCCGCCGATCCTGTTCATGTACGGCTGGTTCGGCGCGATGTTCGGTGCCATTGGGGTGATGATCATCATGCAGCGAGTGCTGGTCAGGGAAAAGCAGCAGGGCACTGCTGCCTGGGTGCTCTCCAAGCCTGTCACGCGTACGGCATTCGTCGTCTCACGGTTGGTCGTCAATTCGATCGCCATCCTGCTCACCTCGGTCATTGTGCCAGGCCTGATCCTCTATCTGACCCTGGGACTGTTCAGTGACCTTGGCTGGCTTTCACCTTTCGGTTTTATGGCCGGCCAACTGATGTTCCTCCTGCATGCGCTCTATTGGATCGCCTTTGTACTGATGATGGGAACACTGCTCGAATCTTCGGGCAGCATCATCGGCGTGTCAATGGCCCTTTTCTTCGCATTCTGGTATGGGCCGAGCCTGGTTCCTCCCTTGGTCTACATCTCACCATTGATGTTGATCATTAGCCCAGCCCCGGATCAACTTATCTCCCTGGCCGGTTCTTTTATGACTGGCGAGCCGGTGTTCTCCTGGGTGCCGTTGATCTCGACAGTAGTCTCTTGCACCGTTTTCATCACTGTAGCCATCTGGCGCTTCAACCGCCAGGAGCTGTAAGTTATCCAAGGAGATATCTCATGTCAACTCAAAATGTAACAACCAAGATCAAGAATCCCATGTCAATCGCATTGACTCTGGCATTGCTGCTGTCATTTATCGTGCCAGCCATGGCGCAGGAGGACAATGCCCCGTCGCAGACAAATGCGCCCGCCGCGCCGTCGCAGGAACAAGGTCCGACCGACGCGGTTGAAATGGAAGCCTTCCTGGACGAACTCATGGCAAAGGATATGGAAGAGTATCACATCCCCGGAGCCGCCGTGTCGGTCGTCAAGAATGGCGTATTGTTTTTTGCCAAAGGCTACGGTTATGCCGACCTGGAGAACAAAATTCCCGTTGACCCAGAGCAGACGCTCTTCCCTACTGGCTCTGTCGGCAAGCTGTTCACCTGGATGGCGGTGATGCAAATCGCAGAGCAGGGAAAACTGGACCTGGATGCGGATGTCAACACCTATCTCGATTTTCGCATCCCGGATACCTATCCACAGCCCATCACACTAAAGCACCTGATGACTCATACGCCAGGTTTCGAAGACCTGTCCTTTGAGAACTTTGCCTGGGATGCCGATGGCTTGATGCCGGTAGATGAATGGCTGGCTACCCACATCCCTGCGCGGGTACGCCCGCCCGGCGAGGTCGCGGCATACTCGAACTACGGGGTAGAACTGGCGGGATACATCGTGGCGCGAGTCTCAGGACAGCCCTACGAGCAGTACATTCAGGAACATATCTTTGACCCGCTGGGAATGGCGCACTCAACCATCCAGATACCGGTACCGCCGGACCTGCGCACGCATGTATCCTTAGGATACTGGAATGTTGAGGGTGTCTCGCAGGCAGTCCCAAGTGTCCCCGATGATTTCATGGTTCAGCCGGCGACGGCGCCGGAGGGCCAGCATTTGAGCAGCGTCACGGACATGGCGCGTTTCATGATCACCCACCTTCAGTACGGCTTCTACGGCGATGCATCTACCGGGACGCGCATCTTGGAAGAAACCACAGCACGGCAAATGCAGGGGACGTTGTACACTCCCGACCCTCGCATCCTGGGTGCCGCCTACGGCTTTTTCGATTTCAGCGACAACGGCCAGCGCACACTTGGGCATACCGGTCAGGCGCTTGGTTTTACGACTATGCTGCTGCTGTTGCCCGACCAGGACCTGGGTGTCTATGTGGTCTATAACCACAATGAGAGTGGAGGACTGACCACTCAGCATTTTGGGTTCCAGAGAGCGTTTTTCGACCATTACTATCCTGCACCTGAGGTTGAGCCAATCCGGCCTCCGGCGGATTTCAATGAGCGTGCCAGCCAGTTTGTGGGTTCCTATAAAAGCACCTGGAGCGCATATACGACCTTCGAGAAATTCGGAAACTTCCTCTCGAGCCCACCGATTGAAATTAGCGATCCCGCTGACGGCACGCTGCTCTTGACTATCAAAGGATTCGAGGTGCGGTTGGTCGAAGTGGAGCCATTGTACTTCCGCCAGGTGGACGGTCCATTCGGCGTTGTTTTTCGTGAGGACGACCGAGGTCGGATCACCCACATATTTACCGATGTCGCGCCCCAAGAGACTTACGAAAAACTGAACTGGTACGAAACCACCGGCTTCAACTGGGCATTGTTCCTCGGATGTGTCCTGGTCTTCCTGTCCATGATACCCGTGGCGCTGGTCCGTGCGATTCGGAACCGCCTCCCCAGCGGTGATCGGAAATCCGCCTCGCGTGGCGCCCACCTCGCCAATTGGACCATCGTGGGGATCAGCGTTTTGAACCTGCTGTTTGTGGTCGGGGTGACGAAGATGTTTTTCAGTCTGGGATTTCCATTCTTCGGCGTCACATTGTTCGACACGATTGTGTTAGGACTGGGCGTCCTATCTGCCCTTCTGACGGTTGGCGCGCTGGTCTATGGAGTGCTGGCATGGAAGGATCACTATTGGAGCGTAGCATACCGCGTCTATTACACGCTGGTGACGGTCGCTGCGGTGGCTTTCGTCTGGTTCCTGAACTTCTGGAACCTGTTGGGCTGGCGCTATTAAGAATGTGTACCACAAAGTTTTCTTTGCGAGTACGTTCGTAGCGAACCTGCCACTCGTAAGATAAATCTTGCAGTATTGAAAACAACAAGGAGAATACAAATGACAACACAAGAACTCACCTCAACAAATAACGCACAAAGCGTATCCACCACTGCAACCGATCAATACATCCTCCCGCAGATTCTCGGAATCTGGGCGATCGTCACCTTGCCGATGGTATTGCTGGCTTGGGTGGCTCCTCCCATCGTCATTCCCTACATTCCATTGCATCCTGGCGTCACGTATTGGTTGTTGATCATCGTGGGCATGATGTGGCAGTTCGTCGTGGCGCTAGCGATTGTGTACCGCGAACTCGGCACACTGCGCTGGAGCGCCATACGCCAACGGACATGGCTTCAAACCCCGCGCGATCCGAAGACCGATGCGCCGAATCCAAAATTGTACTGGTGGCTGATCCCTCCCCTGCTCTACAATGCTCTGGTTGGGATGGCGCTTGCGGGGTATCTCGACGCGCCTATGGGCTGGCTGTTCCCCGCGTTGAAGCCGCCCTATGAAATGAGTCAGTTGATAACGCCTGAGTTTCAAGGGCAATGGTGGCTGTTTGGAGTCCTGTTGGTCAGCCATCTCTTCAACTATTTTCTGGGTGAGGCGTTTCTATGGCACGGCGTACTCCTGCCAAAAATGCAGGGAGTCTTTGGGAAGTATGACTGGGTGGCAAACGCCGTTGTCTTCGGTTTCTATCACCTGCACAAACCCTGGGCGCTTCCCAGCGTCATCGCGACGAACCTGGCGTACAGTTGGCCCGCGCGACGTTTCCGCAGCAACTGGATGGCTATCATCGTGCATGGCGTGGAAGGAATCCCAGGTTTGGTATTAACCCTTGCTGTCATCCTCGGGCTGACAGGCGGTTAATAATATCCGCATGAATGATAGGGAAAATACAATGACATCCCAGGAAACATCTAGCAAAAATCAATACACCCTCCCGAAGATTCTCGGCATCTGGGTATTGGCGGCGGCCCCAATGGGCCTGCTGATCTGGGTCGTCTTCCCTGCGCTAAAGGACAGCGTGGCGATCCGACCGGAAATTTTCTTTTTCGCCCTGAACGTAACCGGGCTGATGTGGCAGGTTGTCCTATCGCTGACCATTATCTACCGCGAAACGGGCACGCTGAGGTTATGGACCATTCGGGAGCGAACCTGGCGGCAGAATCCCCGCGACCCGAAGACTGGCCAACCGCGCGGCATCCTGTGGCTGTGGCTAATTCCGATCATCATTGTGGAATATGTATTGGCAATGGGGGTAGAACCGGCTGTCGAAGGCGTGTGGACATCAATCTTCCCATTCTTTGCCGATCCGATCAGTCTGGATACGCTAGCGGAGACACCTGAGCTGTACGTGGGGGCGTGGTCCCTGGTCGTCTTGCAGGTGCTCCTTCTGGTGGGCAATTATTGGTTGGGTGAGGAATTCCTCTTCCGCAGCGTGCTGCTGCCCAAGATGAACGGGGTCTTTGGTAGATGGGACTGGTTGGCTAATGCAGTGCTGTTTGCATCTTACCATTGGCACAAGCCCTCAGTGCTCGTGTCTGCTATCCTGACTGGCAGCTTGTTTGCCTTTACGACGAAACACTGGCGCACTGCATGGTTTGGCCTGATACCGCATGCCTTAGAAGGCCTGTTTCTCCTGTTCATTATCCTCGGAATTGTGCTGGGGCTGGCTTGATCTCTTTTCAAGGAACACATATATGCAGTGCTACATCAGTCTGAATTCGCAAAATGGATACGAGACCAAAACCCATGGCCAACCAGATGAAGGCTGAGTTGATTTGGCAGGACGGCTTGAGACATTATCTTCCGCAGCTATTACATGCGGGTAGTGGTTGCGGAGGTTGCCTCGATCCGGTTGCTGGGATCTGTCAGGCTGACCTGCTAACTCGCAAACGTTTCATGGCTGGCGGGGAATTTGTCCTGCCAACCAAATACAAAAAAGGAGAAAAGGAAGATGTCTACATTCGTAAAGAAATACCCCGCAATATCCCTGCTTGTCCTGACCATGATCCTTGGCATACTTCCCGTGCTTGTTGTGGAAATTGGTCTGCTGCCCTCCGCAACTATGCAGCTTGGAGTACTTAACACCACTTTGGCGGTGATCGTGCTCGTCGTGGTAGAAGGTCGAAAGGGCGGTCTGCGGGAACTGCTCAGCCGCTTCTTGATCTGGCGGGTTGGCATCCAGTGGTGGGTCTGCGCGCTGCTCTTCGTGATCATCCCATCCGTGGCTGCCCTGTATCTGTTCAATCTTCTCGGTGGGCCGCGCGTGGATTGGAGCGGGCTTCCGCCATTGTATACGGTCGTTCCAACGTTCGTCTCTCTCACCATTGTAGCCGGGATCGGTGAGGAGATTGGCTGGAGAGGATTTCTCCTGCCCAGGCTTCAAACCCGCCATAACGCGCTGGTTTCCAGCCTGATCGTTGGTGTGATCTGGGCCATCTGGCATATACCCATGTTCTTCATCAAGGGAAACACCCAGTATGACTGGGCATCGCAGGCTGGTTTGCTCCCCGCTATTCTCGGCTTCTCGGTTTTCGCGATCGCCTACTCGATCCAGTTCACCTGGGTCTTCAACAACACCAGGGGCAGTCTGCTGCTGGCTGCAGTCATGCACGGTGCACTCAACACATGGGGCGGGTACATTGATGTTTACAGAGGCCACTTCGGCGGGATCCTCACATTCTTTCTCGTGTCTGCGCCGGTATCGATCATCATTGTTCTGCTGGCTGGAGCAACTAACCTGTCCCGTACATACAAGAGGAATATGCTTGAGCTTGAGGGTGCACAACCTGATACGGCCCCATCACCAGAAGAAGGAGTTCTGCAGCCGTCCAAGTCTTAATGAGGGCATGGCTTCTGTTCAGATCCATGAAATATTGAAAGGATGATTCTCATGTCACCGCAAGAAATGACTTCAACGAATAACTTCCAAACGTATTCAACGAGCCATGCACAAGGTCAATACACCCTCTGGCAGATTCTCGGTATCTGGTTGCTTGCCACCATCCCGATGGGAATCCTTAGTTGGATCGTATTCCCCGCTTTGTCGCCCGATTTCAGCTCGGATCCGCTCGCAGCGGGCGTCACCCGGATAGTACTACTCACAGTTGGTTTGATCTGGTTGTTTGTGCTTTCCATGATCATCGTCTGGAAGGAAGAGGGTGATCTCGGCTGGGCGACGATCAAGCGCAGGCTGCGCCTCAACGCGCCGCAGGATCCAATAACCGGTATGACCCATCGCAGGTTATGGATGTGGGTAATCCCGTTCATAGCCGGGAATGTCGCGTGGGGTGTTGCAATAACGCCATACGCGGAAAAACTATGGGTGTCGATCTTTCCATTTCTCGCCGAGCCTCCAGGCTATAGCTCTGCAGTGATCTTTGAATCTCAAGAAATCTTGCAACGGCTGGTGGGCGCCTGGTGGTTCTTTGGCCTGTTTGTTGTCAGCTCTGTATTCAATATTCTGGGAGAGGAGTTTCTATTGCGGGGAGTGCTGCTTCCCAAAATGGAGGGAGTATTCGGCAGGTGGAGCTGGGTCGCCAATGGAGCGCTATCCGCTTTCTACCATGTTCACCAGCCGTGGACTATCGCAGGGAATGTCATTCAAGGTGTCTTTGTCCTGGCATTTCCGAGCTGGCGCTTTCGCAGCACCTGGATGGGTGTCTTCATCCACTCTGTTGAAAATGTGGTCGGTGGGTTCCTGATCCTTGGGATTATTTTGGGTCTCGCATAGGTGCATCGTGCAAGAATACTCGCACTTTGTGTCGACAAACGAAACACAAAAAGGAGAAACATCATGTCAACTCAAGAAATGAGCTCAACGAATAACCTGCAAAATGTTGCGGTGAGGACCCTAAAAGATCAGTACAATCTTTGGCAGATCCTTGCCATTTGGGCAGGCGCCGCCCTGCCAATGGGACTCAGCTATTGGGTGGTCATGCCCGTCCTCCACTCACGCGAGAGCGTGAATCCGTTCATATACCTCTTTCTAACAACACTTGGACTTGTCTGGCAGGGTGTCCTTGCTTTCATCATCCTCAAACAAGAAGTGAAGCCGTTCACCTGGCAGGGACTGAAAGACAGGTTGTGGTTATACACCCCGAGCGATCCAAAGACGCGCATTCTGTCGAAGCGGCTGTTCTTGTGGACGATTCCATTGATCATCCTAATGCAGGCATATTATGGAATTGGAGTAATGGACTGGTTGAATGAGCTCTTTATGAAGATCTTTCCATTCCTGATTCCACCTTCATACACTTTGATAAGGGGTCTGGCTGGACCCGCCGTAGGACAGTGGTGGCTGCTGGGTATCCTCGCAGTCATGATCGTTTTCAACTACCTGTTGGGAGAGGAATTGATCTTCCGCGGCATCCTCCTGCCGAAAATGAACGGCATGTTTGGAAAATGGGACTGGCTCGCCAACCATCTTCTGTTCGTAACCTACCATCTGCATAAGGTCTCTGATTGGCCCGCGTTTCTTCTCATTGACTGGATCACTCCATGGGCAACCAAGCGGTTCAAGTCTTACTGGGTGGCGGTCATCCTTCATGGAGTTGAGGCTGTGATGCTGGTCGTTATGTTCCCCCTGGCAATCATGGGATTGGTTTAGATCTGAAAGATGAGGTCGTTCAACAAAAGAGAAATCTCATGTCATCTCATGAAATTACTTCTACAGATCAAACGCAAGGGGTGTCAACCCCTGCGAATAAGCAATATGCTCTCTGGCAGATCGTTGGGATCTGGCTTGCGGCAGGCGCGCCAATGTGGCTCCTGGGGTGGCTGGTCTATCCGGCGTTGAGTGTCAATCTCCCCGACCTGGAGGCAAGATTGTTGCGCATAAAACTAATGGCAGTCGGGCTCATCTGGCAGTTTGTACTGGCAATGATCGTCCTATACTACGAAGAGGGGAACCTCCATTTGGGTACGATTCGCCGCCGTTTCTGGCTGAACCATCCGATATCTCAGCGAACCGGCAAGACGAAGAAGACCTTATGGTGGTGGGTCATCCCTCTGATCATCTTCGTCGCCGCTTTGGATATCGGCTTACGATCCACGCTTGTTCAACTATGGACGGACATCTTTCCCTTTTTTACTGAACCAGAAGGGTACGATATATCCGCCTTGTTTGCACCTGAACTTCGCTCCATGTGGTTTGGAGCATGGGACATGCTTAGTCTGTTCTTCGTGTTGGCGTTGTTCAACACATTCCTGGGTGAGGAGTTCATATTCCGTGGTGTTTTGTTACCCAAAATGGAAGGCGTATTCGGAAAATGGGACTGGGTTGCAAATGGTATCTTGTTTTCCCTTTACCATCTTCATCAACCCTGGGGCATCCTGGCAAATCTTCCAGCTGACCTGATCTTTGCATTTTCCGGTAAACGCTTCCGCAGTAACTGGTTCCCCATCATCTTGCATTCCGGGCAAAGCGTATTCATGCTGATCCTGATCTTGGGGCTTATCCTCGGTTTAGCATGAATTTCCCTGAAGGGGTAAATTGCTGCCTTTTTTCTGAATCCAAAAGTTTAATTGTGCGCAAGGACAAGAGTTTATGGAGCGGCCACAAGGAATGTGTAACACTTTTTGGGTTAGTCAGGGGGTAATTCATTGCCCCCAATAAACCTCGGAGTGGATGTTTAATGTGGTCAGATATTTCAATCAGATTTTCAAACTGGAGGCCGAAATGCAAATATTCTATCTGATCGTTCTTCGCTTCGTCCACGTGGTTGCCAGCGTCTGCTGGGCGGGAGGAGGATTTGTCACCTTCCTGTTCGTCGGGCCCACTGCCAAGGATCTGGAGCCCGCCGGAACACAATTCATCGCACACATGGCTGGCAAGCGTCGATTCAACACGTTCATGATCGTCAACAGTACGCTGACCGTGTTGAGCGGCGCCCTGCTCCTCTGGGCGTCCACGGGCGGTGATCTGGTTTCCTACATGAAAACAGGTCCTGGCCTTGGGTTTGCGCTTGGCTCGCTGGCTGGCGTTGTCGTCTATTTCGTCGGCATGTTTGGGGTCGGGATGCCCACCGGAAAACTATCGCAACTTGGCGAGGAGATTCAGAAATCAGGCACCCCGCCCACACCTGCACAAGTTGCCGAACTGCAGAAACTCGACAAGACCATCTCGTTCTACCACAAGGTGGATTTCGCCTTGGTCGCGGTTTCCCTGACCCTGATGGCTACCGCACGCTACTGGCTGTTCTGAAAACAACAGGGAGTGATCTGGTCAGGCATTTTGGGAACGTCTGACCAGACCACTCCCAAGCAAAAGATTTGAAAACCATGATGTACAAACCTGCTCTCATTCTTTCGGCACTTATTTCGATATTCATTATCTCATGCTCGTCGCAGGACAAAACCACGGTTCCTGTTACCCCTGTTGAAGATCCTTCCACTGGGAGCCTTGTAAAGCCCGAAACAGTCTTCACCCTGCAGACCATTGCTGAAGGCGGGAAATTGCTCTACATCGGTGTGGGAGGAGAAATCGACGGCATCGTCAACCCTGATCTCATCGTTGAACCCGAAGCCATTGTACGCATCATTCTGATCAATGGCGACGGAATGCCGCACGATCTCTTCATTCCGGATCTGGATGTGAAGACAGGGTATGTCAAAAAGATCGGCGAATCAACCGAAACCGCCTTTGAAATCGGCAGTATGCAACCTGGTATTTATGCCTATTACTGTACTGTTCCCGGTCACCGCAAGGCCGGTCAGGAGGGCAGGTTCGTTATCAATGAGGATTGAATGGAAGAGAACCTCTTGATTCAAAGTGCAGGAAAAGGCGACCTCAATGCCTTCAATGAACTGGTCTTGAAATATCAGAATCAGGCGTTCAATCATGCATCCCGTCTTCTCGGAAACCATGATATTGCCGAGGATATCACGCAGGAGGCTTTCCTCCTCGCCTTCCGAAGGCTTTATCAATATCGGGGAGGTTCCTTCCGCGCCTGGCTCTTAAAGATAGTCACCAACCTGTGCTATAGCGAAATGCGCACATGGAAACGAAATGATTTTCAAGCATTGGAACCGGTCAACCGCGAAGGCGAGACGAACGAATCACCGCCCTGGCTCGGGGATCTCACCTCCCTGCCCGAAGAACAGGTCGAGATCGGTGAACTGCATGAGCAGTTGGAAAGCATCATGAACAAACTTCCTTCCGTCTACAGAACCGCCTTGTCCCTCGTGGACATTCAGGAATTTGACTATAAGGAAGCCGCGACCATCATGGGCGTATCGGTCGGCACGGTGAAGAGCCGCCTCGCACGCGGACGTATGCAGTTCCGCCAAATATGGAACGCACAGAATATTCCAGACCAGGATGCGTTTACGGTTTCAAAAACAAAAGGAGAATATCATGTCAACTTCATTGGATAAAGCCGCAGGAATCATCTGGCGCAGTTTTCTTGTCGGTGCGGGATATGCATTCGCCTTGATCATAGGTGGCATGATTGCGAACATGGTTGGAACAAGCATGCCCGAAGTGGAGGATTCCCTTTCAAGCCTGGTATGGTCATTCTCAGGTGGAATCATCATGGGAATCTTTCTGGGTCCCATCGCATCATCAGTGCCGCTTTCAAGGTTACGTCATGTTCTCGTTTGGAGCAGCGTCATTCTTTTCAACCTTGTGTCGGTAATTATCGAAGGTTACTACTTCGCGCCCCTCCTGATCGGAGACTCGCTTACAGGGTTGATCCTCCAACAGATTTTTGCAGCATTCATCACCGGCTGGTTCATTACCCTCCTTTTCACATCCAGGGGAACAGGTGCAACGATCACCCCGCCTGCCCGATCTTTCATCTCATGGAGCTGGCGTTTTGCCGTGAGCGCGTTGAGTTATCTTGTTTTCTACTTCATCTTTGGTGCCCTCAACTTTGCCCTGGTCACCGGACCTTATTACGAATCCCACGCTGGAGGGTTGGAAGTCCCTGTGCTGAGTACCATCCTGACGGCTGAGCTCATTCGAAGCGTGCTAATCATCCTGTCCATCCTGCCGTTTTTCTTGAGTGTGCAGATAGGAAAAAAGCGCCTCATGCTGCTCTCGGGCTTGATCCTCTTTTCTGTGGGCGGTCTTGTCCCCCTGACCATGCAAGCGGGAGCGCTTCCATTTGTTTTGCTTGCGGCAAGTGCGGTTGAAATCTTCCTTCAGAATTTTTCGGTTGGGGCAGTAGCGACGTTACTGCTTGGTCAAAACGAATAAAGGAGCAGGTAATGAATCAGACAGCTTCGAACATTTATCAGGCGCCCATCTTTCAGGAGCGAAGGCTGAAGGGAGTTTCGACCATTGATTTCCACATCACAGCCAAATGTAAACAGGCATGCCCCTACTGCTGGGGACCACGCCGCTTCCGCAACCCTGTTGAAACAGAAACTGCCCAACGCATCCTCTCCCGCATCAAGAATTTGGGTGTTCGGCGCGTTGTCTTCACTGGCGGCGATCCGCTTTATCGCGCTGACGCCCCGGAATTGATCCGGTTTGCGAAAGAGATCGGTCTTGAAACCGCCCTCTCAACGACTGGAGATTTCGTAACACCTGAAATCCTTGAAAGTATCTCACCATACCTTGATCTGATCTCCCTCCCATTGGACGGCTCAACAGAAGAGGTCAATTCCCGCACCAAACATCCCGGTCATTTTGCAGCAGTCATGCGTTCTTTGAAATGGCTGCGCTCCTATCCGCATATCGATGTCAAGGTCTGCACGCCGGTCACGCGCCACAACCTGAGCGATGTCCCTGCCATTGCCGGATTTGTCGAGGGATATGCCTTTACCACGCAAGCTCGGGTTTTCTATAACGTCTTTCAGGTATTTCCTCGAGCCATGTTTACCGTCAAATGGGATCAATTGATTGTCAGCGACGAGGAATTTTCTTCGTTGAAGGATCAGGTTCCGGCGGGGATGAAGATCCGCGTCAATTTCCTGAGTCGCGAAACGCTGGACAAACTCTACGTCATGGTCTTCCCCGACGGCAGCATGACCATCCCCAAAGGCGGGGAATACCTGAACTTCGGCCCATTCCTGGAAGTGAAGGATTTTGATCAGGTTTTTAACACTAGCCAGTTCGACTCAGCCAAACATCTGCGTCACTCGAGTGGCTGGGGCAAGGGGTCGGTGCCGTTCAGGCAGCCTCTGAATTCAAAATGAAAAAACTAACCGCTCACATTTTGGGGAACTTTTTGGGTTGCCTAGTCCCCCCATATATTCTCGAATCGGGAGCAAAATTAGGATAAGAAAACAACTTGTGGAAATGACATTATTGTTCCAGCAGGGCAGAACAATGAGACATAAAACAGGAGATTAATATGCAAACATCAGAAACCTTAACTATGAACAGGCAAGACCCTCTATTCATCCTTGAAACCGAACGCTTATGGCTCAGACGAATTCAAATTGATGATGTGGAATTCCTTGTCGAGCTTTGGACCGATTCCGATGTCACGCGCTATGCTGGCGGGCCAAGAGATAAAGACTGGCTCAGAAACCTGCTCGAGGAAACAGCGCAAAACCCGTTCGCAGAAAAATACGATCTGTGGATGACCCTTGAGAAGGCAGGTGGCCAACGGGTCGGGCATGTTGGGCTGCTGGAAAAGGAGATCGAAGGCGCAATCGAATATGACTATGGTTACTTTCTTATGCCTTCCTTCTGGGGCAGGGGCTATGCCACCGAGATTTGCAAAGCAGTCATGCACTACGGCAGGGAGGTCCTGGGCTTGCGGAGAATGGTCGCCATGATCGATCCCATGAACGCTGCTTCCCAAAATGTGGCGCTCAAACTCGGAATGAAACTCGAACGAGAGATGATGCGCCCGGGTACCATCCCGCGCAGAATGTATTCGATCAACTTTGATGACAGCCATTAACCAGGGTAGACCCTGCTAGGTGAATGAGATGAAGAACCATGCCAACTTCCAATGGAAGACCCAATTCAAACCAGGGGGGAATAAGGAATGAACAACTTATGGAAACAGACAAAACGCATCACGGCTGGACTTTTGATCCTGACCATGGTCCTCATGACTTTGACCTACGCCGCGGGCGCGATCGCAAAAAGAAACCTGATGGAAAAGTATCCAGCCCCGGGTCAGTTGATTAACGTGGATGGATTCAGAATGTACATTCACTGCACAGGAGAAGGAAGCCCAACGGTCATATTGGCGGCTGGATTGGACGACTTTTCCATTTTCTGGTCGCAGGTTCAACCCGAGATCGCAAAGGTCACGCGGGTCTGTTCGTATGATCGCGCAGGCTTGGGATGGAGTGAGGCGAGTCCGAGCCCGCGCACAAGTGGAAATATGGTCAAAGAACTACACGCGTTGTTGATCAATGGAGGGGTTGATGGTCCATATGTGATGGTCGGTCATTCCTTCGGCGGCGCATTGACGCGGTTGTATGCGCATCAGTATCCAGGCGAGGTGGCAGCGATGATATTGGTGGACGCTGCGCCCGATGAACTATTTATACGCGTCCCTAACTGGGATGATGCAATACAGGGAAAGCTCGGATTGTACCGAACGCTGGCGCCGCTAGGTTCTTTCGGATTGTTGGCATTCACTCCCCAGAGCATCCCAAATCGCGGATTGTCTGAGGATGTGCTTGCCCAATATCGCGCCATCGCCGTTTCCACAGATTACTTTCAGACGGGCATTGCCGAAAACGAAGCCTTTCAAGATAACCTGACAGAAGTGCGGAGTGCGAACATCTCCCTGCCTGACATGCCTTTGGTTGTAATCAGCCGTGGGTATTGGGATGCCATTCCAGGGTTTTCGGAAGCTGAAAACCAACAGGCGTGGCAGATGTGGCAGGAAATGCAAGCGGAGTTGCTCTTGCTTTCCTCCACTAGCAGGCATGTTATTGCAACAGAAAGCGAACACCATGTTCAGCTTCAGCAACCCGAACTAATCATTAATTCAATTATTGATCTCATGCAAGGCAGGCAGTGAATCCCTGTCAACAATAAAAGGAGAATACCATGTACAAGAACATCACAAAAATCGCCTTGAAAGGCATTGCGCTTGCAATGGGTGTTGCTGTCATCGTGATGAGCACACTCAAGACACTGGATGTCACCACTGGCGTTTCCATGCTCGGCATGGGTCTGACCTCATTGGCACTCGCAAATTTTCAGGATTAGATTCGCGTGCCAGTCACCTTTCAGAAAAAGGAGAAACCATGAAAACTATCTCGCTCGAATCCACACCAGATGTAAAAGCAACTTCGTTTAAATCATCGCTGGTAATATTCTTTCAATGGCTCGGCGCGTTCACCGGCTTCATTGTCAGCATGATCATCGCGGACATGCTTTCCCCGCTTCCCGCGTTCATCATGGAGAATGCGCCTGAATCGGGATTCATGTCTCAGGGCGCGGCAATGCTCTTCAACGGGGCGGTGAATGCGACCATCCTTCTATGGGCGGCACGGCGTTCCAGTCTCAAAGGTTTTGCGTTGTTTGGACAGTTGTTCGTACTTCTGTTCGGCGTCCAAGTCTTCCAGACCCAAATCGAGACGGGTTACTTCATCTCCGCATTCCCGCTACTGCACGGCAACTTTGAACTGTACCGCCTCATCCTGCGCGGGGCAATCACCTCCTCCCTATTCGTTCTTTTGCTCGTTTGGATGACAGGCGGCTTCTCACGCAATGAACGCGCCTCAACGAACTTCACCGTCGTTGCAGATAAAGCGGTCAAAGCGGGTGCGTGGCTCGCGGCGGCGTACTTCGTCCTCTATCTGCTGTTCGGGTATTACGTTGCATGGCAATCACAGGAATTGCGTATCTTCTACGGAGGCCCCGGTGAGTTGAATTCTTTTGCAGATCAAATCCTGGGGACGTTTATGGTCAAACCCGAGATGCCTTTCTTCCAATACGCCCGCGGCATTTTCTGGATTTTGTGCCTGATTCCACTTTTCAAAGGTTTCACTGGCGGACGCGTTGAACTGGTCGTCCTCTCCGCGTTCGCGTTCGCACTCCTGCCCACCGCGCAACTGGCGTTCGCCAATCCCCTCATGCCTGCGGAAATCAGCCTGTATCATTTCTGGGAGACTTCCATCTCAACAGGGATCCTCGGCGCGTTATGCGCGTGGTTTGTGCCGACGAAGGTTGAGACGAAGAAAGAATAAATGGAACATCATAGAGAAGAGAGTATAGCTATGAAGCACAAAGCATTGGTCATCTACTTCCTTATATTGATAGCGCTCTGTACCGCATTCATAGCTGGTGCAAAAATGATGGGCGAGCAGGGCATGTATCTGGCGCAGGGATATATGATGACTCCGGCAATTGCCGCCATCCTCACGCGCCTGTTTTTCTACGAACAGAAATTCAAGGATGCCAACCTGCGTTTTGGGAAACTCCGTGACTACGGCAGATTCTGGCTGATCTCGCTTGGCATCACAGCTCTTTCCTATGTTTTCTTCACCCTGCTTGGGGGGATTACCTGGGACTTCACAGGACAGGCATTTCTCGATAGGCTGGCTCAGCAGTTTGAGGCAGTCGGGCAGGATATGGCTGCAACTTTGCCACCCGGCTTTACCCCGCAAATGATGTTAGCGATCTATTTCATTGGCGGCTTGACAGTCTTCAACATTCTGCCTGGTATCATCACAGGCTTCGGGGAGGAATTCGGTCACCGCGGATTTATGTTCCCGATGTTGTACCGCATCAAACCATGGATCGGGATTTTGGTCGGCGGTTTCATCTGGTATGCGTGGCACTGGCCTGTCACATTGCTGTTCCCTCAAAACTATACCTTCACGCCTGCACAGAACATCTTGAATTTCATCATCCTTGGCATAGGTTCGATCTGCACCTTCATCTATCTTGCGTATGTGTATGTCAAGAGTCGCAGTGTATGGGTCACATCCTTCGCCCACATCGTAATGAACAATTCCGCGTCGGCATTCTCGTATTTCGCAGTGATACAGAACCAATTGCTTGCCAATCTGGGACTTGCGATAACCATGCTGATTGTGGCTGCGATCCTTTACTACAAAAAAGAACTAAAGACGTTTGAAGAATATTTTGAAAAGGAAGTCTGACGTGACGACCATTTCCAACTCACTGGCAATGGAAATCATTGACTATCTCGGTCTCCCGCGAAGAGCCCCGACACTGCGGTATTTGAATCGCCTGATCCACGCCTACATCCGCACGGTCCCGTGGGAGAGCGTTTCAAGAATTATCAAACGCCACATTACGCCGGAAACAAAGAATTGCCCACGTCTACCTGAAGAGTTCTGGAACGATGCCATGAAATATGGTTACGGCGGCACCTGTTTTGAATCCAGCCTGGCGTTTTACAGTCTGCTAACTGCATTGGGTTACGAAGGCTATCTCACCGTCAATGACATGGGAGAGACGCGCGGCTGTCATGCGGCCGTCGTCATTATTATTCATGGGCAAAAGTACATGGTTGACAACACCATCCCTGTCCATGCCGCAGCCCGCATCGATCCTCAAAATATAGTAAGGCGACGGACTGCTTTGTTCGATTACAAACTGCGACCGATATCAGAAAACAAATACGAAGTGGAGCGTTCCCATCGCCCCAGCAAAAACCTGTTCACGCTGATCGATATCCCTGTCAATCTGCCGGAATATCGGACGATCATGGAAAATGATTACCTGGAGACCGGTTACTTCTTGAAAAGTGTGGTCATGGTCAAGGTTGTGGACGAGAAGGCGCAGCGCTTCTTCAGCGATCAACTGCCATACAAACTGGAGAGTTTCGATCGGGCAGGCAGGATGGAAAAATTTATTGAGCCGGAAAATTTGCCGCAGGCTATGGCCAAGATATTCCAAATGTCTGAAGAGGGCATATCCGCTGCATTGTCGTGGATACAAGACCCGCCAGACGAACCTTGTGATCGAGCCTTAACTCTTCCAATGGTTCTTGAAGGAAGTGTCCCATGAAGCGATTGACATTGGAAACATTCAGTTCCTGGCTTGAGGCGTACGGCAGGGCAAGCATTCACAACGATCCGCAGGCTTCGGCGGAATTGTTCGCACGCAATGCCAAATATTATGAAACGCCGTTCGACGCGCCCATGATCGGGCGTGAAGCCATCCGCAAATATTGGGAGATTGGCGCGCAGACGTTGAAAGACAAAGAAGCCAGTTATGAAGTTCTATCGGTAAGAGACAATCTCGGTATTGCCCGCTGGCGTTCGAAATTTACAGACATAAATTCCGGCAAACGCCTCGTGCTGGACTGTGTGTTTATCGTCGAATTCGATAACTATGAAAGGTGCAGTGTGTTCCGAGAATGGTGGCATCTAAAAAACATGGATGCCAGCTCAAAACCATGAATACAGCATTTTGTAATTGGAGGAAGTCATGTTGACGAATCTGCATCCTATTAAAGTAGCCATCATCGGGACGGGGCGAGTGGGCGCTTCATGCGCCTATGCCTTGCAAATGAGTGGACTGGCATCTGAGATCATGCTAATCAATGCCAACCGACGACGCGCAGAAGGTGAAGCCATGGATATCAACCACGGCTCCCAGTTCACAAAACCTGTCCGGGTATGGTCGGGAGACTACAAGGATTGCCGGAACGCGGATATCGTCGTGCTTACTGCGGGAACATCACAAAAGCCCGGCGATACGCGTCTGGATTTGCTGAAAAACAATGCATCCATCCTGCAACGAATGCTTGCCCCCGCTCTGAAATACCTGGAGGATGCCATCCTTGTCGTTGCCGCGAACCCAGTGGATGTGTTGACCTATCTCACCTGGCAGATGACCGGGTTGCCCTCCCATCAGATCATCGGCTCGGGCACGATCCTCGATACGGCGCGTTTTCGTTTTTTGCTGGGGCAGCACTTCAATATTAACACGCACAGCATCCATGCCTACATCATCGGGGAGCATGGTGATTCACAGATCCCTGTCTGGAGCCTGGCGAACATTGCCGGAATGCGACTCGATGAATACACCCTTTTGAACGGAAACTCATTGGATGTTTCCCAGCGGGAGAAGATTGCGGAAAATACCCGCCGCGCGGCTTATGAAATCATCCACCGCAAGGGCGCCACTTTTTACGCCATTGCGGCTGGGTTGGTTCGCATCATCGAGGCCATCGTGCGCGATGAGAACAGCGTGCTTACGGTTTCAGGCATCACAAATGGTGTACATGGATTAAACGATGCGGCACTCAGCCTACCTAGTGTGATCAATAGACAGGGTATTGCCAAAACACTGGATTTGCCGTTGTCAGGCGAGGAAGAGGCTGGGTTGAAAAGATCAGTTCAAATCATCCATGACGCGATCGCATCACTCAATTTGGACGATCGAATCAGAGTCGGTCGGATTCCTTCAGCGCGCCTGTTGGTGAAGCAACAAACGACCTCTAAAAAATAATTATTGTATCTACATGGAGAATACGATGACGAACAACCGGCCATCCATTGCCAAGATCACTGCCCTGCATCTGCTGCCAGGAATTATCATCACGCTTGTGTTCAGCGCCATCGCCACCTGGACAACAAAGCAAAACCTTCCAGCTCCTCTTGCGATTCTATTTACATGGATTATGGCAGGCATTCCCTTTGAACTGGGTTTTTTGCTGTATCAAGGATACCTGCTCAACCACCGTGTGTCTTTACAGGGCATCATTCTCTTTAGAGAACCTTTGAACAAGCGCACATTCATCTGGCTCGTACCTCTCCTCGTTGTCTGGGCATTGATCGCTTTGACCCTGCTTACTCCATCGGCAAACAAGATCATGTCTCTCCTCTTCTCCTGGTTTCCAAAGCAATTGATCCTCTCGGATTTTGCGCAGAATATCAGCAGCTATCCGCGATGGTCCTTGTGGCTTGTCCTTATCCTCAGCGGCATACTCAACATCGTTGTGCCTGTGATTGAAGAACTTTACTTTCGTGGTTTTCTGCTGCCCAGAATGTCTTCCTTGAACAATTGGGCTCCTTTGGCAGGCGTCGCACTTTTTTCCCTTTACCATTTCTGGCTTCCGTGGGAATTCTTTAATCGCATCATAGCTTTACTCCCAATGACGTACGCTGTTTGGAGAAAAAAGAACGTCTTCATTGGCATATGGGTACATTGTTTGATCAATTCCATTGGGACGCTTGGTTTATTGGCGTTTATCTTGAATCGGTAATCAGCGATCCATGGAGACACATTGATGAAAATCATTGAACACAACGATGTCGATGCATTACAGGTGTTGCATCTTACGATGCTCGCGCTGGATTTCCCGTTCACACCCGAACACGCCGCGCATATCCGCAGAACCGATCCAAGACCATTCCCTTTTTTCACGCTCAATGCGGTGGAGGACGACATGGTGCTGGGACAGTTGGGAGTCTTTCGCCTGCCGATGATTTCAACGGAGGGACGTGAAGACGTGGGGGGAGTCTGGGCTGTATCCACCCACCCGGCTCATTCCGGACGCGGGGTCGCCTCGGCTTTACTGGATGAGGCTCATTCCCGAATGCGTGATGCCGGACTGCGTTTCTCATCGCTCGGCACTGACCGTTACCGCGTTGCCTACAACCTATACAAACAACACGGCTACGAAGATATGCAGGTCCATGCGACCGCACTGGCGAAATGGGAAACGGCGCACCAGCCCACCCGCCTCCGCGCCAAGCCTGCAGGCGCCCTGAGTGTATCGAAGGGCCTGGATGGATATGGATTTGTCGAGGAGTTGTACAAGGATATCGCACAGGATTATCTCGGGTTTGCCTGGCGTCACAGCCCATTTGCGCGCCTGCGACGGGTCAGCCTGACGGATATCTGGACTCTATGGAAATACAGCAAGCCTGTCGGATATGCCCTCGTCAGCGCAAACCCGACCATGCTGACGATCACCAATCTGGCTTTGAAACCGGGCACGGATGCCGCCGAAGCGACCGCGGCGATCGCTTCTGAATTGAAGTCAGCGCATGTTCAGGCGAAGATCAGCCGCCCAGGTGAAATACAAAGCCTTAGAAATGCCGGGTATCTCGTAGCAGATCCATCATGGGATGCCTTCATGGTCAAACCGCTCACTCCCGAAGTGACCGTCGAAGATGCGCGCCGTCTCTTCGGTATTGGTACAGATCGTTTCATGATCTCATGGTTGGATGTCACTTGAATAAAAAGATTACCATGAACAACAACACAGTTTATGAATGGCTTCTAAATTCAACATTCACAGTCTCTGCACGCGAGAAAAGCCTGGAAAGCGCGAAACCGCACATTATTACTTTCGTTCATTCAGATATCGAAGCTCTTGATCTTTGCTGTGGAACGGGATTCGTGTCCTTCTGGCTTGAAGGATTGGGAGCAAAGGTGACGGGGGTGGATTTTGCTCCCTATATGATCTCTCTGGCAAAGGAAGGGGCAAAACCACGGAATTCATCAGTGCAATTCGTCGAGGCGGATATTTTTGCATATGATTTTGGGAAGGATTGTTTCGATTTGATCACATGTTTCGACAGTATCTCTGATTTTCCCATAACCGACTTTGCAAAATTGGGTGGAAAAATTGCCCGTGCTTTAAAACCCGGCGGTCGATTCGTGGTCAAGTATGTAGATATTAATTATGAATATATTCAGGGCGATGCTGCACGGGAAGGGATATATCAAGAGTCGCCTGAACGCATTACATATCACATCAAAGGATATTTGCCCGAAGTGGGAGCAGTTTTAAACATCATTCGCAATGAAACACGTGGAGATGAATATGATCGCGAGAGTTACATCTACACATCGCCAATTGTGCGGTTGGCAGTGGGTAAAGCACTTGAATTGGAAAAACATATTTCACTGGAAATAAACGAATTTCTGGATGTGTTTGTCAAGACCCAAGGCGCAGACAGCATAGATTGGCACTAAAAACCTGCCTGTCTTTGTTCATCTATTGTCAAGTGATATTCAAAGCAGGCACATTAGATATTCCAGGATACGGATATTTCATCACTGTTTTCCATAAGGCAGAGATCGAACATCCAATCTTTCGTGCAAACTCTTTACGTGATAAATCAAGCGCTCTACGAGGTTTTTGAAGCCAGTGACCAAAGAAGATATCCCATATCCATTGGGGCAGTTTTTGGGTCAGGGAGTGACCCCAAACCAAATCAATTGGAGCATAAACTGTATCAAGATAATCGGATTACAAAAGGAGTTTCCTGTGATCGAACAATCAAGTAACAAAGAACTTGGAAGGACATTCATTGGTGGTATGGAACCGTCAACTCAAACCAATTTTCTAAGAAGGCACTCGTTGGTTACAGGGATCGTTCTGATGTTCATCTACACGTGGACAATTGACCTCTCAAACTCGGGTGTTCTGCCGTTCAAAGTTCCATTTGTGGTCGCGCTTACCGTAGGCTGGGGGTTCATCTTCGTTTCGCTTTTCATGACATGGTTGACCCTTGGCAGAGAAGCGATGAAGACTCTCTTTAAACGTTTCTTCCTCTGGCGCGTGGACTGGAAGTGGTATCTCGTCGCCATCCTCCTTATGCCTGCCCTGCGTTTCGCCGCCATTCCGATGACCGCCTGGCTGACCGGCATCCCAGCGGATTACAGTCACCCGATGATTCGCGACGTCGTTCCGCTCGACTGGCCATTGCTTTCCATGGTAATCCCGTGGGTCCTGTTCGAGATCTTCACCAACGGCGAGGAGATGGGCTGGCGCGGTTACGTCCTGCCACGCTTGCAGTCGAAATTCAACGCGCTCGTCTCAAGCTTGATCCTCGGTGTGATCTGGAGCGTTTGGCACCTGCCCAAATTTTTTGGAACAGGCTCAAGCGAAGGACGTTCCTTCTTCTGGTTCACGGTTTTCACCGTATCCGTGGCAGTCTTGTATACCTGGCTTTACAACAATACGCACGGCAGTCTCCTGCTTGTTGTCCTCTTCCACGCTTCGGGTAATACCGTGGGCCAGTTCCTGCCTGCCAAGTTTGCAGTAGCAGGCGGTATCCTTTCCAACCTGGAGATCGTGTTCTTTTTTATCGCCGCCATCGTTGTGACCATGGTTGCAGGCGCAGACCGCCTTTCACGCACGGAAGAGAAACAAATGCAAAAATAGCCTGATTTTTGGGACGCTTTTTGGGTCAAAAACTGCCCCCACTCCCTGCAACGATGGGCGTACACTACAACAAGAAAGAAATTCTTGGAACAAATCATGAACAACCCCGCAATGATCAAACGGTTGACACGCCAATCTTCTGTGCCCACTCCAAAGTTGGGGAACGGCTCGCGCATGGCGGTGATGGGAAGCAGACCAGCGGGTTCCTTCTTTAGTTACTTCCTGTTGACCATGGCAGAACGAGCGGGGCTAAAATTGGCGGTCTCATAACAACAGTCTTTGTGACCAACTACCGAATGCCTTCACTAATAAACAAAGGAAATAACTCATGAATAAAAACCTTCGTTATCTCTGGCTCATTCTTGCCACCGTGCTCAGCCTCTTCATCGGCGGCAAATGGAACATCCCGCTCGCGGCATGGATTGCCCCCGTCTTCATCATACGCTTCTTCCGTGATAGCGAAAAAGCTGGGCGCAACTTTCTGTTGCTATGGCTTGCCTCTTCCGTTCCCGCCATGATTGCATGGAACGGCACCACTTTCTTCCCGCCCTTTGCAGAAGCCGCGTTCTTTATCGTGATAACGCCAATCAGCCTGCTTCCCTACGTAGTGGATCGCCTCTATGCCCGCCGCTTCCCGAAGGCCGCCTGGGTCAGCCTTGTCTTTCCTGTCGCCTACACTGCCGTGGATTTCTTCTCCTCCAGTGGCAGTCCCTTCGGCACATTCGGTGCGGTGGCATATTCACAGCGTGGGTTTCTTCCTGTCATGCAGCTTGCCTCGATCACAGGATTGTGGGGCATTACCTTCGTGATAGGATGGTTCGCCGGGTTGGCCAATCATATTTGGGAGAACGGCTTCAAATTCACACGCTTCGCACTCGTTTCATCTTGCATCCTCCTCACAGGCTTTCTCTTCGGTTTTGGGCGGATTCTGCTCAAACCCCAGCCAGAGCAGAATCCCATCATTGCGGGTTTCTCGCTCCCCAATGAGACTATGCCCAGCGTCATTGGTCAATTCCACAGTGAGGATGAAACAGGTTTTCGTCAAACTGTAGATAAATTAAATGCAAACCAGTTGGAACAGATCCGCACGATGGCACAGAACGGAGCAAATATCGTTGTATTGCAGGAAGGCGCCATCATGGGCATGATCGACCAGATCGAAGCAGTGATGCACGAAGCATCTATCATTGCGGTGGAAGAGAATATCTACATCGTCCTGCCAACCTTTGACCTGGGCAAATCACCTGCTGAGAACAAAGTCCATATCATTGACCCGAACGGTGAAGTTATCCTGACACACATCAAATATGGCGGCAATCAATTTGAAGGCACTCTCAAAGGCGATGGTGTTCTACAGACTTTGGATACCCCCTACGGCAAATTCAGCGCCGTCATCTGTTGGGACGCCGACTTCCCGAACGTCATCAAACAAGCTGGCGAACAGAAAGTTGACCTGCTCTTCATCCCCTCGAACGACTGGCTCAGTGTGAAAGACATCCACACAGGTATGGCAACCTTCCGCGCTGTGGAAAACGGTATGACGGTCTATCGTCAGGTTGGTCAGGGTGTGTCCATCGTTGTGGATGCGTATGGCAAGGAATACAACCGTGTTGACTCATTCGATGGCGACACAACAGGTTTCACCAACATCCAAACTGTGGCAACCCCCGTCGGTTCTGTGGATACATTGTACACATCCCTTGGTGACCTGTTTGGAAATGTGATGTTGCTCGGTTTTGTGGGGTTATTGGTTGGGTTATTCCTCACTCGCAAGATGAACCCAACTGCATAAACATATTACTGATGGCAGACAGCTTGACGGTTTGCCATCAGTAATAAATAAGGGATGTCAAAAACTTATTAGACATCTTGCATAAGGGCGCCATAATAGGCACATGAACTATGAAGCAATCGAACATCTAAAAGAGAGTGATTTCAAAACGGTAACAGGTGTTCAGCGCGAAACTTTTGACCAGATGCTGACAGTCATCAAGAAAGGGTTGCGAGAATTCGGAAGACCACCGAAACTGAGCCGAGCCGATCAGTTGCTGATGACTTTGATGTGCTGGCGAAAATATCGAATGGAATTTCATAGGCGCGGTTTGGAGCATCTGGCATCTTCCGAAATTTTTGGGTACAGGTTTGAGTGGCAAGAGATCTTTCCTCTGGTTCGCGATCGCTTATCTTGCGTTGGCAGTTTTGTACACCTGACTCTACAACAACACGCGCGGCAGTCTCCTGCTTGTCACTCTCTTCCATGCTTCAGGCAATACTTTTGGCATGTTCCTACCCGCCAAATTTGGGGTGGCGGCTGGCATCCTGTCCAATCTGGAGACTGTTTTTTTCGTGATTGCTGCCATCGTTGTGACCATGGTTGTGGGTAAAGATCGTCTTTCACGTACAGAAGAGAAACAGGTGCAAAAATAGCCTGATTTTTGGTCCACCGCCCATGAAGGAACGCGGATGAACAAATCATCAAGCGAGGCATCTACCTATGCACCTGATTTACGTGCCCAGACACCCGGATATACCTGTCCAAGAAATTCCCCTGTTTCCCATTTTCGTTTAACAATATTCCAGTTCTCCTATCGCTTTGTTGAATAGAATTCCCACTCTTTTAGAGAATATTGCGAAGTCAATTGACTGTTACGCGCTATGGCCACATCAGTATCAAAGTATAGGTGAGTTTGTTTGCCTAAAACAAATCAAATACCCGACTGCCAGCAATCCGACCTTGAGACATCAGAACTTGGGTAAAAAATCTTCGTAATGGGAACAATTTAACATGTTATTTCGTCTCGATGAATGCCTGTTAAGCAATCTTTGTGTTGGGTCACATAGGTACGCTTTTACAGGTAAAAGAGGAAAAATGAAAATAAAAATTTTTTCTGTCATACTGCTTTTAGCGTTATTGCTAGTCGCGCTGCCTATGGGAAGTTCCACGGCACAAGCAGCCCCGTGCTACCAGGCAAAGTTCATTGCTGATGTGACTATCCCCGACGGCACTAGATTTGACGCAAATACTACATTCACGAAAACATGGCGCCTCAAGAATATTGGCGCATGTGCCTGGACCAGCGGAGATGTTTCGCTGATTTTCGACAGCGGCGAAAGGATGAACGCGCCTGCGTCC
>DATHRQ010000439.1:0-3051 GCA_035465095.1 Anaerolineales bacterium
AGAACTCGAGCCTTTATACACGCCTCTGGTCGGGACTTCCAACCTGCTGCAGCCGCCCGAACACTTCCCGCCGCTTGAGGGACATCTGCTGCTCGCCGAGATCCCGTCCAACTTCAATACGATCAAAAGGGAGGATTTTCCTCTCTCGCGTGACTGGCGTTTTTTCTCCCGTGAAGTCTTTGAGACCGCTTTCGACTCAGGGTATATCACCACCGATTTTATTTTCGAAAATGGACGCAGTTTTTATGTACTAACCGACGGGGAAAGTACATTACAATGATTCAGTAACCAACCCAAACGTATTTCGTCTTTTAAAGTATATGACAAGCCCAAGACCCGATATCGAAAACTGGTGGGCCGCAGAGGCAATGATCGCCTCATACAATCATGTTTACCAGGTCACACATAAAACGAAATACAAGACACATGGGCCGCTCGGCGTTTCGATTTACGATGGCGCGCCGATCGCGTCGCATCAATACGAATTCCTGGCCCTAAGCCCAGATCATCATTCCGTTATGGACGCGGTACTCGCATACCCCGTTCCAGACGACAAACACTACAGTATCAATGTCTTCCACCCCGAGCCTTCAGATCCCGCCCTGAAGGGTCATTATACAAAGTTTGCACACGAGTTTGTGCGTACGGGGCCGATACTTGGCTTTGACCTGCCCGACAAAATTACCACCATCCCTGCAAACGTTTATAGGGCTACGACCATTCAGCAGGCGGAAACAGCCAACCATAATCTCACCACCGAAGGCGAACGAATCTACGTGCAAACCCTGCGCGATAAGTACATCCACTCCTTTTATGTTGAATACGAGGGAGAGGCGGTCGGCTGGCTGCAACTGGTATCCGTGTATGACAAGGTTGGGTATATCAATCAACTGTACGTCCTGAAAGAGTATCGCGGCCTTAAATACGGCACAGCACTTGTACAAAACGCGCATGCACATGCCATAAAACACGAACTGGAGCGCATGGTGGTGGTCCCAACGAACCAGTCCATGCAGCTTTACCGTCGGCTTGGATACAGGCCGCTGCTATATTTTTCTGCATTTCAGCCGAACGGCGGCTATCATGAATAGGTTAAGAGTGGAGGTCTCGGCTGCGCGCTCAAAATCAACAGCTCCACAAAGCTGAACATCTACGAATATGAGGAGGAATTGCTCGAACGCATCGAGCCGCCCAACGAGGATATTCTTGCGGTGCATACCTATAACAGCACAGAGGATTTTATGGTTGTTGATGTGCTGTTAAAAAAGTGATTTTATTTCGCCTTGTATAAACCAATTTTACCCAAAAGGGACGCCGCAAATGCGGCGTCCCTTTTGGGTAAAATACATGAGAGCCAGTGGATCAGCTCATGTATTTGTTATTCTGATTGTTCTGTCCCTGTGCGCTCATGCCGATCGGGTGATAGGTCGGCTCGTTATACAGCGGACGGTTGGAGGCCGCCGCAGGGGTCGGTTTCGGCGCAGGGCGCGGATAGGACGTCGAAGGCGCACGATAGGAGCTGTTGCTGTTGGAACGATACGTCGGTTTGCTGCGATACGAGGTCTGGCGTTCTTCAGCCAGAGAGAAGATGCGGTCGCCTGCAACTGAGAAGGTATTGATAAGCAGAACCCGAATGGCAAGCACCATCACGGCAACGAGGACCGGCACAACCTTGGTCATGGCAGACTGCCCAACCAGGGCACCGCCCTGCGCTGTGTGCTGCATGATCGCAACGGAGACTCCCCACCACGTCAGAGAGGCGTTGAAAGCCGCAGCCAGGAACCAGGCGCCGAAGAGGTACCAGACCTCGGCCGGTTCGTTGCGTCCCTGTTCGGGGGTGAAGATGCGGGCAATGCCTGCAAAGTCGATGGCACAAAACGCAAATGCCAGAATGGTCGCCCATTTGAAGGGACCAAAGGACAAGCCTCCAAGTACATCGAATAGGGCAAAGGAGGTGCTGGAGAAATTGAACACCTCGAACGCCAGAAGGGCGCTGAAGATGATTCCGCCGAATACCAGTCCCCGCTTGAGAGCGGCCTTATGGAGCATTGGTGACATATTGAATGATGCTGAACGGTTCATTTTGAGCCTCCTGTGATTTTCCTGATCGTAGGAAGACCACAATTTACGAATTTACTGCGATGACATAAATATAGAACAGTTGTTCTAATTTGTCAAGAGGCAATTTATTTCGATTCCATGACTCTTAGAATTATGTAAATTCTGTTATGCGCACTGGAAAAATCGATTATATTTGCGCACAAGATCATGGCAGAAAGGGACAACACTATGGCTAAAAGAAAATCTATAAGGCGAATTATCTCCCCATTTCAGACTTTTTTTCGACAAGAAGCATCCAGTGGCATACTTTTAATAATTGCCACGATCATTGCTCTGGCTTGGGCAAACTCACCTTTGGAAAAATACTACGTTTCGTTGTGGCACACAGACGTTTTTATCAAATTCGGCAGTTTCGAAATCACCAAGGATCTTCTTCATTGGATCAACGACGGCTTGATGGCAGTCTTCTTTTTTGTCGTCGGGCTTGAGATCAAACGCGAAGTCATGGTCGGCGAATTGGCATCGCGGCGCAAAGCCATTCTACCGATTGTTGCAGCGATCGGTGGTATGGTAATTCCTGCGGCTCTATATATTTCTGTCAATGCAGGCGGTCCTGCACAAGGTGGCTGGGGGATTCCCATGGCTACCGACATTGCATTCGCGATCGGCATCCTATCCCTATTAGGAAACCGTGTACCGCTTTCCCTAAAGGTCTTCATCACAGCTGTTGCCATCGTGGACGATCTGGGCGCAGTACTTGTCATTGCACTATTCTACACATCAGAGATCGAATTGGGATTTCTAATATTTGGAGGTGTTATTCTCCTCTTATTGGCCGTTATGAACTGGCTCCGCGTCCGCAGCCCGATCTTGTACGGCGTATTGGGTTTTTTCTTATGGGCTGCTTTCCTAAAATCCGGCGTTCATGCAACTGTTGCGGGTGTACTACTTGCCATTATGATTCCCGTCCGTACACGCATCAATACTGAA
>DATHRQ010000440.1:0-9018 GCA_035465095.1 Anaerolineales bacterium
TTTTACACCAAATTTCTGCCTGTTAAACAGAGCGTAACTTTTTGATGGTTCAATTTTTTGATTGTATAATCGCCTGGAAAGAACCGAGTGGAATTTCGTAATCCTACCTGCTGGAAATGAGTATATACCAATGCGAATATTAGTAGACATGGACGGCGTGTTATCAGATTTTGACGGGGCATTTCTACAATGCTGGCGGGAACTTCATCCTGAGAAGTTCTTTGTCCCGATGGAAGAACGACGAACATTCTTCGTCAAGGACGAATATCCCGACGAACTCAAACCGTTGATGAGCAAGATCATATGGGGTCCAGGCTTCTTTCGTGACATGCCCCCCATAGATGGCGGCAAAGAGGCATTGTCCAAAATGGAGGAAATGGGGCATGCTGTGTTCATCTGCACCAGTCCCTTGTCCACGTATCAGAACTGTGTGCTGGAAAAATTTGAATGGGTGGAAAAACACCTCGGGTCCAGGTGGGTGAATCGCATTATCATGACAAAGGACAAAACGCTTGTAAAAGCAGATTACATCATAGACGATAAACCCGAGATCACAGGTGTGGAGGAGTCGCCAAGTTGGGAACATATACTTTATGACCGCCCGTACAATAGAGGAATCGATAAGAGGCGCATCACCTGGGAAAACTGGAAAAGTATTTTGGCTTGAAACTTTTCACCACGGAGCACACACCATTCGTGCCGTGAGCACATCGGTGCGAGACGGCAGAAAACACAAAGATTCTCCCTTGTTTTTCTCCGAGAACTCCGTGCTCTCCGTACCATTCACGGATGATCCGTGTTAACATTAAGTGACAGCATAACGTTTGAAAGCGAGGTGAAATGAACAGCGATTTCAAGATCACATCTGAACAAAAGCAGGCCAGTGTACCTGTCACCGTTTTTTACGTTTCGGGATGGCTGGATGCGCAAAGCGAAGGGCAACTGCTCGAAACGGCGCAGCTCGCCCATGATGAGGGAGCCCGCTACCTGCTGATCGATATGAGCGGTATCGATACCCTTACCAGCGCCGGCATGCGCGCTTTGCAAAAAGTCTATCAACTGTTCACGCCCAAAGATGAAAATGTTCAGGTGGCCCACATCAAACTTTGCAATGCCCCCCCGCAGATATACAACGTACTCAGCATCACCGGCTTCCTGCAGAACATCTCCATGTATGCAAGCCAGGACGACGCACTCGATTCCTTTGGAAAGGAGTAAATGTTGAATATCTCAAGAAGGCTCATCGTTTAATGCGATGAGCCTTTATTTATATCAAGGATTTTATGTCCATATCCGTCTTGAAGCCAATTTCCTCTTCCCAGTTTGTCAGAAAATTGTATGTTTAAATATTCCAATTGTCATATAAAATATAAGAGGTTCTGTACTGCAAGAGGGTACAGGGCTGTTCAACAATGATCTTTCAAGCTCATCCCTATTCCTTTTGGCTGGCAATATCTGCCACGGCAGTGTTGATCATAGCCGTTATTATCTGGCGGCGCAGCACGTCCGGGTCTTTTTCTTTAAGGGGTATGCTGCTGGGAATGTTTATTTGGGGTACCTCCTATGCCCTGACCTGGGCGCTTGTACCGCTCGAACAAAAGATTGTATGGCTAAAGATCATGTATCTGGGTGTGGTGATGGTGCCGGGTTTTTTCCTTTTTTTCACGCTTCAGATCACGCAGCGTGAACATTGGATCACATTCCGCAGCATTCTCTTATTGGTTCTCCAACCAGCCCTTATGTTCGCCATCGTATGGTTGATGCCGCAAAGGGTGTTCGCATCCATCGAACCGGCAGTCAGGGACGGTTATCAGGTAATGGAAGTCGCGCGCGGTCAATGGTACATCATCAATATGCTGTATTCCTATACGATTATTGCCATTTCCTTCGTCCTTCTGTTGACAGGTTACCGCACCGCCAATCCATTCTTCAAAAGACAATACATGCTCATCATGCTTGGATCCATCATCCCGGTCATATTCAGCATCTATACCCAGATAAGGGATGGTGGATTCAACGATCTCGACCTTACGCCGGTTTCCTTCGGACTTTCAAGTTTCGTCTACGCCTACGCCATCTTCCGCCATCGATTTATGGATCTGGTGCCTGTGGCCAGAGGCCGCCTGATCGAAAACATGAGCGATGGAGTGCTCGTGCTCGATCCCCAGGGTCGCATTGTGGATATCAACCCCGCCATGGAAAATTTTTTGGAGGCTCCCCCGGCTTCCTTCATCGGAAAGAATGTATCAGAAGCATTGAACATATGGAATGAAAGCACCGAACATCTGATGACAGGTCTGGAAACACGTACCGAACTCAGGCTCCCCAACAATGCGTCTCGCTATCTGGACCTGCGCGTGACTCCGCTCTTTGACGATGATAAACACCTGAGCGGTCGTCTCATTATCTTCCGCGATGTGACAGATCGCAAGGAAGTGGAAAACGATCTGCGCCACGCCATGGACAGGCTCCAATCGCAGTTGATCGAGATAGGTCTCCTGCAAAAAGAGTTGCGCGAACAAGCCATCCGCGACGCGCTCACCAATCTCTTCAACCGCCGCTACCTGGATGAAACCCTTGAGCGCGAACTGGCACGCGCAGCGCGCGAGGGATACCCGCTTTGTATCGTCATGATGGATATCGACCATTTCAAGGATGTGAACGACACCTACGGCCATGAAGCCGGTGACACGGTACTCAGGGAATTATCCAAAATGGTTACGAAACAAAGCCGTCAGGGAGATTTTGTATGCCGGTATGGAGGCGAGGAATTCGTGCTGGTCATGCCGAACATCAGTATCGATATCGCAAAGGAACGGGCTGATTCCCTGCTCAGATCGATTTCCTCCCTGTTCGTATCCTTCGGGCGGTTCAATCTAAATATCACGGTGTCGATGGGCGTTTCCTGGTTTCCCGAGCACGGCGAAACCAGGGACGACCTCCTGCGCACAGCAGACAAGGCGCTCTACGCCGCCAAGAACAAGGGACGCAATCAGGCCGTGGTGTATCAGAATCTCGAAACGGAGGAGGATGACCTCCCTTCCAGAGGGAATGTTTATTCCCGATAAACCATGTCCGCAGGCGGGGCCAATTGACATTCAACTCGTAAGCACCCTCTATATCTGTACAATTATTACGAAAGTATGAACACAACCTGTCAATGGGTAATGCTTTGTTAACCGCACCGATCCATCCCATTCAGGTATGATTGGAGAAATATGAGCGCAAAGAACATCCTTGTTGTGGAAGATGAAGCCAGCATCGCGGAGGTCGTGAGTCTATATCTCAAGCGTGCGGGGTTCGACGTGCAGACCGCTTCGGATGGAAAAAAGGCGATGAACATGCTCGAACGCCAGATGCCGGACTTCGTGATCCTCGACCTGATGCTCCCCGAAGTGGACGGTCTTTCCCTTACCCGCTGGCTGCGTGACCGTTCCGATGTGCCGATCATCATGCTGACGGCCCGCCGCGAGGAGATCGACCGCATCGCCGGGCTCGAAATGGGCGCGGACGATTACGTGGTCAAGCCGTTCAGTCCGCAGGAGCTGGTGAGCCGCGTGCGGGCTGTGATGCGGCGTCTCGGGCGGGATCAGGTTGACATTAAGAATGAACGTGCGTTGTCGTTCGATGATCTGACCATTGATCCAACCAGCCGCGTCGTCACCGTCAGGGAAAATCCTGCCGAGTTGACCGCCAAGGAATTCGACATGTTGTATCTGCTGATGCAGCACCCCAAACAGGTTTTTACACGTGAACAATTGCTGGAGCGCGTATGGGGCGGCGCACAATATATCGACCCCGGCACAGTGACCGTGCACGTGCGGCGGCTGCGTGAAAAGATCGAAGAGGATCCATCAAACCCCTTGCGGTTGTTGACCGTGTGGGGTGTTGGTTATAAATTTGAACCGTAATGCCCCGTAACGTCATTGCGAGCCCCGATGATTGAGTAGGGCGGAGCCCATATCGAAATCAAGGGGCGAAGCAATCTCCGGCATTGTTTGAGATTGCTTCGCTCACTAACGCTCGCTCGCAATGACAGAATGATATTTATGAAAAATACCCTCTCTCAAACTCACCTGCTTGCCCGCTATGCAATTGGCGTTTTGCTGATCGTTGCCATTTCGCTGGGTATATTCACCATCATCATGCTTCCACCGATGAATGAATTGGGACTGATGGCTTTATATCTTGGCGTCACTGCCCTGGTATCGGCATTGATGGGTTTTGCAGCCTACCGCTTCGGCTGGATCAACTATTCTCCCACGCTGCGCTGGACGCTGCTGGGCGGTTACGCGCTGGCAAGCATCCTTACTTTTTTCAACGTCTGGTTCTCGGCAAGCATGATGTTCGTTAACGAGCATGATTTTTTACTTGCGATCGTCCTGCTTATCTTTGCCAGCGGCATGGCGATGGTGCTGGGGTATTTTCTTTCGACGACGTTGACCGACCGCATCCAAGGATTGAAGGAGGCGGCTGAAAAACTTGCGAAAGGCCATTTGCAAACGCGCGTCCCCGTGGAAGGCCAGGATGAGATCAGCATGCTTGCAAATACGTTCAACCAAATGGCTGAGCGTCTGCAAATGGCAGACCAACATCAGCGCGACCTCGATACCATGCGTCGCGACCTGATCGCATGGGTCAGCCACGATCTGCAGACTCCGCTCACGTCCATTCGGGCGATCCTCGAGGCGGTGTCCGACGGCGTGGTGGACGACCCTGAAACGGTAAAACGTTATCTCCATACAGCCCAGCGCGATGTGAGGAATTTATCTGCGCTGATCGATGATCTTTTTCAAATGGCGCAGCTCGATACAGGCGGCTTCCCACTAAATAAGGATAATTCGTCCATAAGCGATCTGGTTTCAGATACGCTCGAAAGTTTCACCGAACTCGCAAAGCAGCAGGGTATCATCCTTGAAGGGAACGTTGAGGTCGATGTCGATCCGGTCCACATGGATACGCAGGCCATTGGGCGCGTGCTCAACAATCTGATCGGCAATGCGCTGCGTCATTCATCGCGGGGACGGGTCAGTGTCTGGGTACGGCGGTCAGATCTGGGTGTGGAAGTGACCGTCAGCGACACGGGCGAAGGCATCCGTGAGGAGGACCTGCAGCACATCTTTGAGCGCTTCTATCGCGGCGAAAAATCCCGCAATCGCGGCACTGGCGGCGCGGGGCTGGGACTTGCGATTGCACGCGGCATCGTCAATGCGCACGGGGGCGAAATCAGGGTCGAAAGCCAGCCCGGCAAAGGCACGCAATTCACCTTCCATATTCCTTAACCTGCTTTTCAGGCTGATGTAATCTTTCTGTAAGGAAGTTCTCCTAGAATTGGATCATCAGGAGAATTGATTATGCACCGCACTTTATTGAAACGATCGTTGTTTGGGCTGTTCGCCCTGTTTCTTTTTGGATGTTCTGCGCAGCAGAGGTCTCAAACACCCCCTAGCGACGTCCTGCCGCCGACAGAGGAGGCATCCATGCCAAAAACCGCATCACTGCCGGACCTCGGGCCTGCTCCCGAACTAACGAACGATATCTGGCTGAATGTCGACTCGCCTCTTCGGCTTGAAGACCTGCGAGGAAAGGTGATCATACTCGAAATGTGGACTTTCGGTTGTATCAACTGTAAAAATGTGATCCCCTCGCTCAAAGAGTGGCACAGCAAATATGCAGACCAGGGGCTGGTCATCATTGGGAACCATTATCCCGAGTTCTCCTATGAAAGAGACCTTGAGAACGTAAAGAAGGCAGTTGCTGACTATGGCATCGAATACGCGGTTGCACAGGATAACGACGGTGTGACATGGCGCGCATATAAGAACCGTTATTGGCCCGCTTTATACCTGATCGATAAACAGGGTCATATCCGTTACGTTCATTTCGGTGAAGGAAAATATCAGGAAACCGAGGAAAACATTCAGGCATTGTTGGCTGAAGAATATACACAATAAGAGGAATCATGGAAAATAAATTCAAATCTGTCCCCGTCAAATCATCTGAGATCACACCCTATTCACAGTATCTATCGCGGCGCGATTTTCTCAAAGCCGCAGGCATAGTGACCGGGTCTGCGCTGCTCGCGGCGTGTGCGCCCAAAGCGGCTGAGACAACTGTCCCTGAGACAGAAGCGCCCGATCTTCCGACCGGTCTAACCGACGAGTTGGGCGATCCCGCCAATTCTTTCAAGGATATCACCAACTACAACAACTTCTACGAGTTCACAACGGATAAGGAAGGTGTTGCCAAACTTGCGCCGCAGTTCAACCCGTCTCCGTGGGAGGTGGAAGTGTATGGGCTGGTGAACAAGCCAACCACTTTCGGAATGGAGGATCTGCTCGGCAAATTCACACAGGAGGAACGCATCTACCGCCTGCGCTGTGTGGAAGCCTGGAGCATGGTCATCCCGTGGACCGGGTTCACACTGGCCAGTCTGTTGAACGAAGTGGAACCGACATCGGATGCGAAATACGTGCGTTTTGAGTCGGTCTTCCGCCCCGAGGAAATGCCCGGACAAAAGAGTTCGTTCTATCCATGGCCCTATCAGGAGGGATTGCGGCTTGACGAAGCCATGAACGATCTTACGATCCTGGCAACAGGCCTGTATGGTCAGCCCATGCCGAACCCGAACGGCGCACCGATCCGTTTGGTGGTACCGTGGAAGTATGGGTTCAAATCCATCAAGTCGATCACAAAGATCGAACTGGTCGCCGAAGAACCGTCCACATTGTGGAGCATGGTCGGGCCGAACGAGTACGGGTTTTATTCCAACGTGAACCCTGAAGTACCGCATCCGCGCTGGTCACAGGCCTCCGAACGCCGCGTTGGGGAATTGGGACGCCGTCCCACGCTGTTGTTCAATGGCTATGCCGAGCAGGTGGCTTATCTATACGAGGGTATGGACCTAAAAGTGAATTACTAGAATGGAAATTCTAAAAAACTTCTTCAAACGCTACACCCCCCTTCAGGTTGCCATGCACATCTATGGCTGGTCTGTGCTGGTGATCCTGATCTTCCAATACTTCACGAATGATCTTACCGCCGACCCGGTGCAGTACCTGGAACGGCGTACAGGGCATCATGCCGTTGCATTGCTTGTCATGTCACTGGCATGCACACCGCTCAACACCCTCTTCAAATGGAGGGAACTGATCAAGCGCCGCCGTGCCTTGGGCTTGTATGGCTTCATGTATGCGATCATCCACGTGTTGATCTATCTGCATCTCGATTTCGGCCTGGCCTGGAGTTTCATATTGGAGAATTTCACGCAAGACCCGCGTCTGGTCGTCGGGCTGATCGCACTCCTGTTACTGATCCCACTCGCGGTGACCTCCTTCGATATTTGGAAGAAACGCCTCGGCAAGAATTGGAAGCGCCTGCACAAGGCCGTTTATGTCATTGTCCCACTGGTTGTGCTGCATTTTGCATGGAACAAAAAAGGCAACATCCTCACCGCACAGGGTGATGTTGCCCAACCGCTGTATTATGCAGTGCTCGTCATCGTTCTACTGATCCTGCGAATTTCACGCGTGCGGAAGGGAATCGTTTATTTGCGGGATCGGATCATGGCTCTGTTTCGAAAACGAAAACTGCAAGCCGAAACATCCTCCTGATAAATTCATCATCCCGAGTCCCCTCTCCCGTATTGGGAGAGGGACTTTGTTTTTAAAATATTCCCTTTAAGAACAACAGTAATCCTACGATCCCCAGCGGGATGCCAATGATCGCGCCGATAACTGTCAGGCTGATGAGAACGCCGACGACCATTAATAGGATGCCCAGAATCATGGCCAGGAACCGCCCGGTCAGCTCGACGATGACTGCCAGCAGTTTCCAGATCGCGGCGAAAGGCCATAGATACCAGGGGATTCGTCTTTCGTGTGTTGTCATTGTATGCCTCCGAATCATTTCGTCCTGCCTGCACCTGGGTCGCAGGCACAGGTGAGCGGAGTGTAATGCAGTCGAAGGGCGCTTCGACTGCCACTTCACCTTCGCTCAGTGTCCGCTCAGCGTGGAATACTCTATATACGCTTATCATTCGTTAAAGTAGCATCACCACCTGCGTGATATAATGCCGCTCATGTCAACAAAATCAGAAAAAGAGATCGAGGAAACGGTCGTCGAGCAGGAGCATTTCGAAGAGCCGATGGAACAAGAAGACGAATTCGTTACCTTCAAAAAAAGCCACTTTTATGCGGTAATTTCAGTATTAACGTTCGTCCTTGGGATAGGCGTCGGGTATTTGTTTTGGGGAAGCGGCCTGGTGTTCGACAAAGGCTCAGGGACGGCCCCGCAGGCTGACGTCCCGGTGGTTGAAGCGCCTGTTGAGGCACAGCCGGAATTCGTCCGTTACGATGTCCCGTCCGAAGGACATTATGCGATCGGGCCTGAGAATGCGCCCATCGTCATCGTCGAGTTCAGCGATTACCAATGCCCCTACTGCCGCCGCTGGCACGAACAGGTCTATCAGCCGTTGTTAAATGAATACCCGGGCCAGATTCGGCTTGTCTACCGGCACCTGCCGCTTACCTCCATTCACCCGGATGCCTTCCCCGCCGCTGAAGCGGCCATGTGCGCCGGTGAGCAGAACGCCTACTGGCCTTTTCATGAAAAACTATTCAGCAGCGAATCGCTCGGCAGCAGTATATACATGCAATATGCCCGGGATCTGGATCTGGACATGACCGCTTTTGAATCCTGCCTTACCGATCGCAAATATCAGGAAGCGGTTCAAGCAGACCTTGATTTCGCCGTCAACCTGGGCGTGCGCTCGACCCCGACTTTCTTCATCAACGGTCTCGCCATCGTCGGCGCCCAGCCGTTGGATGTTTTCAAACAAGTGATCGATCAGGAACGGGCGGGAGAGATCCCGTAGCCAAATTTATGAGCGACCAAAATTGGTCGCTCTCATTTTGTGGAGAGACGAATGAAAAAATTTGTTGCTGTGGCTGGGAATATCGGCGTGGGAAAATCCACGCTCGTGGAAATGCTGTGTGTCCGTTTGGGATGGGAGCCGTT
>DATHRQ010000441.1:0-5782 GCA_035465095.1 Anaerolineales bacterium
ATCTTGATATCTCCGATGAAGTCATCGTACCCATTGATCAGGCGTTGAAATTGCAGCCACATAAGGTGGTGTTGATGTGTACCGGGTCACAGGGAGAACCCTCTTCCATTGTGGGGCGACTTTCTGCCGGCACAAATCGTCAATTCGCATTGAAGCCGACCGACACCGTCGTTCTGTCGTCGCACCCGATTCCCGGCAACGAAGAGATCATCAGCAAAACGATCAACCGCATGCTGCGGCTGGGTGCAACCGTAATCCACGACGGACTGGCACCGATCCATGTTTCGGGTCATGCCAGCCAGGAGGAGTTGAAGCTCCTGCTCAACATCGTCAAGCCGAAGCACTTCATCCCCATTCACGGCGAACTGCGGCAATTAAAATCGCATGCAAACCTTGCAATGGAAGTCGGTATTCCCGAAGAAAATGTGACCGTTGTCGAAAACGGACAGATCGTGGAACTGGCAGGGAATCGCGTCACGCTCGGCAAACGCATCCCCGGTGGATACGTCTTCGTGGATGGTCAATCGATCGGCGAAGTCAACTTTGGCATCATGCGTGAGCGCGAGAAACTTTCCCGCAGCGGCATCTTCCTGATCGACATGAGCGTGGACAAACACAACGGACGCCTGCTGCACGACCCCGAGATCATCACGCGCGGATTTGTTTCACGTGAGGACGAAAAGGAATTGATCCCCGAAGTTCGCGAACACATCATGGACGTGGTCAACAATGGCGGCTGGGACAGCGAAAAGGATATTGCCAATACGGTCAAGTCGTATCTTTACGAATACACCAAACGCAGACCGATGGTTTTCGTCACCTTGAGTAAGGGTTAAAGTAAAACATCCCGATTTTCATCGGGATGTTTTTTTACGCATCTTCTCTTATTCGATAATGAGGTTGGAGAACGATCCTTCGACACGATACGAACCGCTCAAGCCTCGATATCCGATATACACCCATTTCTCGGCGGCAGGCATGGAAAAAGGATTGGTCTTGAATATGAACGGGTTGACATTGCCCGTGGCAGCTACACTGTTGAATGTGAATGTGAATGAAAACCCGCTGCCCTGATCCAGGTTTTGGGTGGCCTGCAGGGTCTCATAGGTGAAAACATCCTTTTGTGTGATGACGCGTTTCCTGACGTTGCCGGCAGGGATGGTCAACAACAGACCGTTGGACCTTAGATCGGGCTCGGGGAAAATTCCCACCCAAAGATCCACATTGTTGAGATCCTCCAGGCTGACGACGAAGGAGACCGATCCGCTTTCCGGTAGAGGCGCGAACATGCCATAATCTTCGACAGGACCGGAACCATTTCGTTGAGCGACGAAGCGCAGTGACCCATTAACGGCCTCAAAAACGTGCACCGGTTCCAGCAAACAGCCATCGCCCTGATCGACCGCAGTCACTGTGGTTGGGTATACCGTCCACAGCGAGCTGATGCAGCCCTGGGTCCAATCCTGCCCGATCGGAACAGCCGGAATATCTGTGGGTTCAGGGATCGGTGTATCTGTCGGTGCAGGCGTGGACGTTGATTCTCCCGGCGGCACGGTATCGGTCGGTACAGCGGTCGGCATGAACGTTGCCGTGATCACAAACGGTACAGGGGTAGGCGTATCAGAGGATGATTGCGGTTGATTAAAAAACACAGCGACAACGATCGTACCAGCCACACCAATGAGTGCCGCTACGATTTCAGGGGATATACCTCTTCCAGATTTAGCCATAGTTTTCGATCCTGCCTTTCGTGTTTTTTATATTCTACGCTTAAATTCATTTACTCTCAAGGAAATCTGTCAGCCGCTGTGCAATGCTGCGGTCGACCTTCCCCATCGGGTACTGATCCAATTTTTTCACTGAGACCCATTTCAAACCATCCTGATCGGACGCCGCCAATAATTCACATAGAAAAGCATGGACGGTCACTTTAAAATGAGTATAGGCATGCTGGACGATATGCAGCGCCTCTTTTCTGCGGACCTTCAGCCTGTATTCCGATCTCAAAACTTTGGTCAACGCCCCAGCCGGGTTCACGCTAACCCGCCCGTTTGGGAACTCCCACATCCCCCCCAGCAGCCCCTGCGCCGGGCGCTGTGCCAGCAAAACGCTGCCTCTTTTTAGGATCACACCGGCCGCATGCGTGTGGTGCGGCACGTCCTTTTTGGGTCTGCGCACAGGGCGCAGATTCTGTGTGCCATTTTTATACGCCAGACACACATCGACCAAGGGGCAGATCGCACAGCGCGGCTCCTTGGGAATACAGATCGCCGCGCCGAGGTCCATGAGCGCCTGATTGAAATCGCCGGCTTTTCCCCTGGGCAGGTTTTGCTCTGCGATTGCCCATAACTGTTTTTCGCCTGCCGATGAATCGACCGGTTCTGAAATATCGAACAGCCGAGCATGAACACGCTTGAGATTGCCGTCCAGGGCTGGCATATCCATGCCAAACGCAATGGACGCGATCGCGCCGACGGTATAACGTCCGATGCCGGGCAGATTGACGAGCAGGTCGGGGTCGCGCGGCAGTTCCCCTCCATACTCCCTGACGATAACCTTTGCAGCCTTGTGTAAGTTACGCGCACGGCTGTAATATCCAAGCCCTTCCCATGCGTTAAGCACCTTTCGCTCGGAGGCTTTGGCGAGCGCATGGACGTTCGGGAATAGGCGCATCCACTTTTCAAAATAAGGGATGACCGTCTCGACCCGCGTTTGCTGCAGCATGACCTCGGAAACCCAAACGGCATAGGGGTCAGGGGGACGGCGGTCGCGCCAGGGTAGGGTCCGTTTGTTTTTGGCGTACCAGTTTAAAAGTCTGGATTGAAGCGATGTGCGCGTCATCTTTAAATAAAAATCACGGAGACGGGAACCCGTCTCCGTGATGCTGTCACCTAGAACTGAAATCCGCTGCGGGCCGGAACTACCTTGAACGAAAAGTTCTTGACGTAACCAAACAGCCGGTCCTGCAGTATGATCCAATCCTCTGAACTTAGAACGCTGTTGGCCTGCTCGGCATCGGTTGCCAGCAGCCCGACCTGTATCTGCGGATATGCCCCATAGATGGTCGCCCATGCTTCTGCGGGCTGCAGCCCCAGCCTCTGGACGCCCGGAATGAATTCGCCGATCACAAACTCAAAATAAGCCTGATCGCGATCCCCATCGATATCCCAGGTCATTAAAACTTTTACGGTCATTATCTAGCTCTTTTGGTACTCCAATACATACACTTTTGTTTCAAGGGGAAGGCCGGTGCGCGTCAACTTAAGGGACGCTTGCTGCTCGGGCTTGGAAAGGCCCATTTCCTTGATAAATTTATTCACCGGGTCCAATTTGATCTTGGCCGCAGGCGTTGCGTGGTGCATAGGGATGACAATGTTCGGCTCGATCAGGCTGATGACCTCTGCCGCCTTGGCCGCGTTCAGTCCGCCGCCCCCGCCCACAGGCACCAGGGCCACGTTGATCGTCCCCAGCGATTCGACCTCAGACTGCGTCGGCACCTGTTTGAGATCGCCCAAATGCGCCACGGTAATGCCATTGTAATCGAATACGAACACTGTATTGCGTGAAGAGTTGTCCTTCTTTTTGGCAGAACCGCCGTCGGTGGCAACGCCGGTGATGAATACGCTACCGATCTCGAACTCACCGGGGCCGTCAATGACGTGCGATGTGCCTTTGACAGCAGCCGTGTTGTTGTGTCCGGGCGCATCGTGGCTGACCGTTACGATATCCGCTTTGAGCTTGAGGTCGCTGTAGCCCACCACCTTCTTATCGTAGGGATCGGTCACAACCGATGCGTAGCTGCGCTCTGTCAGGCGAAAGCAGGAATGTCCGTACCAAGTAATTTCCATATGAGATTAAAGCCTCCAAGGGGAGTATTATAATGGATAAACCAACTCAGGTTAATTGGAACAGCAGAAGGAGCGATGGAGGCCATCATGAGTACTTTTAAGATCGAAGGGAAGAAATTGCTCGACGGATTATTCCCGGAACGGCGCTGGGAGGAATTGAAGTCCGAACTGTATGATGAGATCATTCAAACCTTGTCCGACATCGAGCAGCTTAAATCTGACGTGGCTGATTATATGAAAATCAACCGCGTCAAGATCGGGTTTCACAAGCAGTACAAAAGCGGCGGCGGCTGGACGTTTCTGCGCAATATCACGCTGACACCCGGCGACGATCCGAAGAATCCGTATGTAATGTCACTCATCATCCACGAAACCTATCATATAAAACAATCGCTGTGGACGCGGCTCTCGATGCAGGGCGAGCTGCGCGCCTGGCAGTATCAGAAACTAACCTACCCGCAGATCGCCAAAACAAAAGGGAACGAAATCGGCAGTCCCGGCGAAGCCTACGCCGGCACCAAAGAGCATTGGGACGAATTAGCGCAGCTCTCCCCCGACTCACGTGAAGACCTGAAAAAAGCCCAGAAGGTCATGACAAAGATCTCTCCGGGCTACCGCTCAGGCTGCCTGCCGTTGTATCCGCTGGGTGAAGAATTTAAGTATTATTGGGGACGGAAGGAATATCTGGCGGCGTTCAAAGTCTTTTGGACATTGATAACGTGTAAGTAGATTGAGTCATTGTACTCTTTTGAACCACTCAACATAAAAAACAAAAAGGTTCCGTCATTGCGAGGAGGGCGCGCCCGACGAAGCAATCTCCATTGCTGTGTAGGGGATTGCTTCGCCCTCTGGGCTCGCAATGACGGGTATGTGTTAGGTTATACACTCCCCTTTTGTATATCGACAAGTTTTGTTCACAATAAATGATAAACTCTGGGCTCATGGAAAATACACAACGCAGCGCCATCCTGAAAGCCTTATTTTCTGTCACCGTTTGGGGTGCATCCTTCGTCGCAACCAAGGTCGCGTTGGTTGACGCCGCACCGATCACAGTCGTTTGGCTGCGGTTCGCGATGGGCGTCGTCATCCTCGGTTTGGCCGTAAAACTGCGCGGGCAGTTCTCACTTCCGCAGGGCAGGGATTGGGGCTACTTCGCGCTGCTCGGCTTTCTGGGGATCACCTTTCATCAATGGCTGCAGTCCACGGGCCTGGTCACCGCACAAGCCACCACCACGGGCTGGATCGTCGCCAGCACCCCCATCTTCATGGCCTTGCTCGGTTTTATCGTTTTGAGAGAAAGGCTCACCTGGATACAGACAACGGGAATTATTCTGGCAACCATCGGCGTTTTGTTGGTGGTCACAAAAGGGAATCTGTCCGCGTTGACGAGAGGCAGGTTCGGCACGCCGGGCGATATTTTGATCCTGGTCAGCGCCGTGAATTGGGCGGTCTTCTCAGCGTTATCGCGTTCCGGCCTCAAAAGGCTCCCAGCCACGCATATGATGTTCTACATCATGTCCTTTGGCTGGCTGTTCTCATCGCTTTTGTATTTTGCTGCTCCCAACTTGAAACCGCTCTCAGAAATCTCATGGAACGGCTGGCTGGCGCTGTCATTCCTGGGCGTGTTCTGTTCGGGCCTCGCCTACATCTTTTGGTACGACGCCCTCCAGGCACTGCCCGTCGCCCAAACCGGCGCATTTCTCTACATCGAACCGATCATCACAGTCATCGTTGCCGCGGTCATACTCAATGAACGGCTGTTACTGGCTACCATTCTCGGAGGGATAACGATACTGATCGGCGTCTGGCTGGTCAATCGGACGAAGTCCGCCGCGCCTCACCCCCAAGCCAAAGCCTGATTCTGTTTTCGCATCATTTCGTCATTGGAAGTATTTCAATAAGACTTCACCACAGAGTACACGGAGAACACAGAG
>DATHRQ010000442.1:0-3003 GCA_035465095.1 Anaerolineales bacterium
GACATTGGTTTCGCCTTGATCTGTGAGTCTGCCGGTAATTTGTCCATGGTTTCGCTAGTGACCAGGACTTCGCCAGCGGACGCAACATCTTCGCCGAGTTTGGATGCGCGGTTGACCGCGTCACCAAAACAATCATTGCTGCCGACCACGAGTATTTTGCCGTAATCGATGCCGCATGAGATGTAAATATCGAGGTCGTCGGATGTCATCAGGTTGGACGCCTGAAAAGCATGTTGCATGGCGATTGCCGCGTTGACAGCCGATAGGGGATTGGGGAAGATCGCAAAGCAGTTATCTGCTTCATATTTGATCATGCTGCCATCGAACGATTCGATGATGGGTTCTGTTGTAGACTGCATGTGCTTAACCATGGACATGTAGTGGACGATCCCATATATGCGTGTCAGCAGGGAGAAGCCGGACATATCCAGGATAAAGACCGCCCGCTCCATGCCGTATGCATCCCAGAGTTCCGCCTCGATCTGCTGGCGTGCCTCCAGGTCTTCGGCTTGCGAGAAATTGAGCAGCAGTTCCTGGAAGTGCACGGCAGGATCGTTTGACATAATTTACTGCTTTTTCTTCTTTTGGATCTTTTTCCAACTGTCCCTGAGCGTGACAGTTCGATTGAAAACCAGCTTGTCGGAGGTTGAATCTGGATCGAGGCAAAAATAACCAGTGCGTTCGAACTGGATGTTTTCTCCCAATTTTGTTTCCGCCAGTGACGGTTCCAGGCGGGCATTTTTAACAACTTCCAATGAATTGGGATTGATGATGCTCTCGAGGTCGGCGTCATCGGGCTTTTCGGCCGTGAACAACTGGTCGTAAAGGCGCACCTCTGCCTCCAGCGCATGTTCCGCAGAAACCCAATGGATGGTGGATTTGACACGGCGTTTATCCGGCGCTTCGCCTCCACGGGTGGCCGGGTCATACGTACAATGCACCTCGATCACCTCGCCCGCCTCATTTTTGATAACGTGCGTGCAGGTGATTAGATAGGCATAGCGCAGGCGCACCTCATTACCCGGATACAAACGGAAATATTTGGGCGGCGGCTCCTCGCGGAAGTCATCCTTTTCTATGTACAGGACTTTCGAGAACGGCACTTTTCGCGTCCCTGCGGATGGATCTTCGGGATTGTTGATCGCTTCCATGTCCTCGGTCAGGCCGTCTGGATAGTTGTCGATCACCAATTTTAGCGGCCTTAGTACAGCCATGCGACGCTGTGCGCTTTTGTTCAGGTCGTTGCGGATGACCGCGTCGAATTGCGCCATTTCGACCCAACTGTCGTTCTTCGTCTCGCCGATGCCGGTTACAAAATCGACAATGGCTTCCGGCGTCACGCCCCTGCGGCGCAGTCCGCGCAGGGTGGTCAGGCGCGGATCGTCCCAGCCGCGCACAACGCCATCTTCCACAAGTTTGCGGAGTTTGCGTTTGCTCATCATCGCGTGCGTGATGTTGAGGCGCGAGAATTCGATCTGGCGGCTGGGGAATTCCTCCAGTTTTTGCAGGAACCATTCATACAACGGACGATGGATGATGTATTCATTGGAGCATAACGAGTGGGTGATGCCCTCCATCGAATCGTTCTGCCCGTGCGACCAGTCGTACATGGGGTAGATATGCCACTTGTCGCCCGTGCGGTGGTGATGGACATTCATAATGCGGTACATGACCGGGTCGCGCAGGAGCAGGTTGGGGTGGGCCATATCGATCTTGGCACGCAGCACGCGGCTCCCTTCGGGGAACTCGCCGTTCTTCATGCGTTCGAGCAGGTCCAGGTTTTCTTCGACCGAACGGTTTCGGTAGGGTGAATCAACTCCCGGCTTGATAGCGGATTCGGTCTCACTCCATTTTGTCCCCTTGGGCAGGGTGCCGCGATTTTTGCTCATCTCCTCCTGAGTCTGGTCGTCCACATAGGCCAGTCTCATTTTCACGAGGCGCACGGCCCAATCGTAGAGCAGGTCAAAATAATCGGAGGCAAACGTCACCTTCTTCCATTTGATACCGAGCCAGGCTGCATCCTCTTGAATAGCCTCCACGAACTCGGTCTCCTCCTTGGATGGATTGGTGTCGTCGAAACGCAGGATCAACTCACCGCCGAATTCCTGCGCGGTGAAATAGTCGATCAAAAATGCCTTGACGTGGCCAATGTGTAGATAGCCGTTCGGTTCGGGCGGCAGGCGCGTGCGGACGTAATCGAAACGTCCGTTCTTTAGGTCTTCAGCGACAGCCTGACGGATAAATGCGGGGATACGACTTTTGGTTTCTTCTGAATTCATTCCTATAACCTTCAATTGGATTTTCTGTTCATTCCGGACTCCAGCCTGCTGCCCCTCATGGAACTTTTCCCAGCCGACAGCGTCGAATAATTATAACAAACGCTTTATAATACTGGCTGGAGGCTAATATGAGTGAATCTAATGACAACCAATTTTTTGGAACCTATTTCGACCGCGACAGCGTCCTGCGCATATCGCGTGCCGCTGAGGTGCTTTCGTGGGTAACGTTGACGATCTATCTATTGACGTGGGTTTTCACCCTGGCGCTTTTCATTGCGCAGTATTTCAACGGTCTATACTTCGAAAAAGGGAGCGGGACCCTGCTGTCCATGTTCAGCTTGTTCTCCCCCTATTTACAGCAGCCGCTGCCCGGTGTGCTCTACTTTTTTGCACTGCAGGGCATCTCAAAGGGACTGTTGATCCTGTTGGACATGGAGGATAACACCCGCCGCGCAGCACGCAGGTAGTAGAAGGGTTTCTAAAGTTGTAGTTAAGATTTTTCACCACAGAGATCGCAGAGCGCACAGAGAGACAGATAAAGAATTTCTCCGTGTTCTCGGTGTACTCTGTGGTGAAAGGCTTCAGATTGCTCACGAAATTTGTCACTCATCGTACAATAAATAAAAGGTAACTTGCCCCCCCAAGCGCGGCATGATACAATAGCGCCCGCTGGATGATTGGTGAGTGGTGAAATGTCATCACGTTGCTCTCTGGACGCACAATT
>DATHRQ010000443.1:0-1629 GCA_035465095.1 Anaerolineales bacterium
GACAACCTCATCCGTTCTGGGACGCGATGTGGAAGTGCAGGGATATCCGATCCGCGTTTCGGAGATGCTCGCTACGCTGGACGGCGTTGGGTACTGCGTGCGGCGTTCGTTGCATGACCCGAAGAACATCCGTCTCGCAAAGAAAGCCATTCGTATGGCATTTGAAACGCAGGCGCGCGGACTGGGCTTCTCGATCGTCGAGCTATTGTCCACCTGCCCGACCAACTGGGGCATGACACCGGTCGATTCGTTGAAGTTCGTAGAAGAGCACATGGTGCCAGCGTATCCAATGGAAGACTTCAAGGTTAGCGAAGCGATTAAGCAAATCAAGGTATAGTGTCCTTGCGAGCCGCCGATGGTTGAGTGCCGCGAAGCGGTGTATCGAAACCAAGACGGCGCGGCAATCTCCTCTAATCTAGAGATTGCTTCGCTTGATCTCGATACCATCGTACTCGACCAGCGCTCGCAATGACGGAGGATTATCATGCAAAAAGAAATCATCATCGCAGGCTTTGGCGGACAGGGCGTCTTGTTCAGCGGACAAGTGCTGGCCTACGCCGCCATGGACTCAGGCCTGGAGGTCACGTGGATTCCATCCTACGGGCCTGAAATGCGCGGCGGGACAGCCAATTGCACGGTCATCATCGCAGATGACGAGATCGGCTCGCCGCTGGTCAAGAATCCGCCGCTGGCAATTGCCTTGAACCTGCCATCCTTTGATAAATACGAAGATGTGCTGGCAACCGGCGGAACGCTGATCGTCAACCAGTCCATGGTGGATCGTGAGGCCAAACGCGACGATATCAACGTCATCTTTGTGCCGTGCAACGAGATCGCCGAAGAGATCGGTGACAAGAAGCTAATGAACATGGTCGCTGTGGGCGCCTTGTTGACAGTGTTATCTGAATTAACATTGAACGATATCGAAAAAGCGTTGGCAGGTCATTTACCTGAAAGACACAAGCATCTTTTGCCCAAAAATTACGAGGCATTGAAAAGAGGTTACGAAGCGGCGCAAGCAGTGCCAGCGTAACCTAGTAAAAAAGACCTGACATTTCAACCCGTCTCTCGTGAGGCGGGTTTTTCTTGTGTAAAATAGTCTATACATTGGGCCGAGAAACAACATTTACAGGTTTGGAGGCGAGATGCACGAAGTCACATTATTGATCAATATCGTCGTAGCCCTAGTGGTGGCCTTTATCGGGGGAATCCTCGCACGCCGCATCGGATTGCCTACCATTGTCGGATATTTGCTGGCAGGGATTGCCATCGGTCCGTTCACACCGGGATTTGTGGGAGACACAGCCACGATCGGTCAACTTGCAGAGTTGGGTGTGATCTTCCTGATGTTCGGCGTCGGTTTGCATTTCTCCCTTGGCGACCTGTGGAAGGTGCGCTCGATCGCCGTCCCCGGCGCGCTCCTCCGTATTGCGATCATGATCTTCATCGGCGTATGGCTCAGTCAGGTATGGGGCTGGTCGGTAGGCTCCGGGATCGTGGTTGGTCTGGCGATCTCGATCGCCAGCACCGTCGTCCTGCTGCGCGGCCTGATGGACAACGGCCTGCTGAACACACCTCACGGCCAGGCCGCCGTCGGCTGGGTGGTGGTGGAGGACATCGCAACTGTTT
>DATHRQ010000444.1:0-2837 GCA_035465095.1 Anaerolineales bacterium
GGGCTTTTGTTGCCATGGAGACCGGCGTGAGTGTTGAGAATATCGACTGCTATGTGCTGGGCGGACATGGCGACGAGATGGTCCCGCTCACGCGTCATTCGAACGTTGCCGGGATCCCGTTGAAGGAATATATTCCCGCTGACAAATTGGACGCGATCGTTGCGCGCACGCGTAAGGGCGGCGGCGAGATCGTCAATTTGTTGAAGACCGGCTCGGCATTCTATGCGCCTTCCGCTGCCTGCGCACAAATGGCGGAGGCGATCCTCAAGAACAAGAATTTGATCATACCCTGCGCCGCCTACATGGATGGCGAATACGGCCTGAAGGATATGTACTTCGGCGTGCCGGTCATGCTGGGCCGTAACGGTATGGAAAAGATCATCGAGTATACGCTGGATGCAGATGAAAAAGCGATGTTCGATAAGTCCGCAGCCGCTGTGCAGGAGACACACGAAGCGTTGAAAAAACTGGTTGAACTATAATAATGTCGTTGTGGAGAGTGTTGTTTCCCGGTGCCCTTCAAAATTCAATTAACAGCTCACCCAATAACACAGTTTTATCGGAGGAAAGATGATATTACATGAAAAGATCGCTGCCCAGTTGCCCGCATGGCGGGAACGCATCCGCGTACTGGCCAAGGAACATACCGATGTCGTTGTGGATACCGTGACCATCGGCGAGGTCGTAAGCGGTATGCGCGATACCAAATCCCTGTACACGGACATTTCGTACGTTGATCCCAACGAAGGCATTCGGTTTCGCGGTATGACCATCCCCGAGACCCTGAAAGCCCTGCCCAAAGGCCGAAAGAGCCATAAGATGCCGATGGTGAGCGGATTGTATTATCTGCTCATGGTGGGTGAAGTGCCCACCAGAGAACAGGCCATGGAAGTGGATGCAGAATGGGCAAAACGCGCCGTGCTGCCCGATTATGTCTACAAAATGCTAAAAGCCATGCCGCGCGAGACACATCCCATGACATTGTTCTCGCAGGCAGTGCTTGCCATGCAGAATGAATCTGTCTTCTCAAAGCGTTATCATGAAGGTATGCAAAGGGAGGATTACTGGGAAGCCGCGCTGGAAGACAGCCTGAACCTGACCGCCAGACTCCCCATGATCGCCGCCTATATCTACCGTATGAAGTTCTTCGACGAGACGCGCAAGTTGAAGTGGAATCCCAAACAGGATTACGCCATGAACTTTACGCGCATGATGAAAGTATCTGACAAAAAGGGATATTCTGAACTGGCCCGATTGTATTTCATCATTCATTCCGATCACGAGTCTGGAAACGCTTCGGCTCATGCCATGCATTTGACGGGTTCGACCCTCTCAGACGCCTACTACGCTTTTTCCTCTGCCATGAACGCGTTGGCCGGTCCGCTGCACGGACTCGCTAACCAGGAATGCCTTGATTGGCTGCTGGATGTGCTTAGAAAGTTTGGCGGTGTTCCTTCACGCGAGGAACTGTACAAATTCACCTGGGACACATTGAACAGCGGAAAGGTCATCCCCGGCTATGGACATGCCGTCCTGCGCGTACCGGACCCCCGTTTCACCGCGCAGATGGAATTTGCCAAGAAGCGCTTTCCGGACGACGATCTAATCCGTCTGGCAGATTTGGTGTTCGATGTGGCTCCCCAGGTCCTGAAGGAGCAGGGCAAGGCCAAGAACCCCGCCCCCAATGTGGATGCCATCAGCGGTGCATTGCAGTACTATTATGGCGTGCGTAACTTTGACATCTATACTGTCTTGTTTGGCGTGAGCCGTGCTCTCGGTGTGACCGCCAACTACGTTTGGGCGCGTGCGCTGGGCCAGCCCATCGAACGCCCCAAATCCATGACGACCAAAATGCTCGAAAATATGGCCAAGGAAGAGTCTGAATCTTCCTAAGAAACTTTGAACCAACGAACCCCTCCAAACATCGTTTTGGAGGGGTTTATTCTTTCTGGAACTCTTTATCGATCGTGTGAAAATGAAATCTATTTGTCGTTTCCAGTGCTTGAATCCTGCGTCTGGTAGATCTTTGCGATGACCTCTTCGAGCGGCGGATCGGAAATTGTGATGTCGACCACGCTGCCCGCATCGGTCAAGTGCGACAATACCTTTTCGACTGGAGTCCTGCGTGAGTCGAAGCGCAGTTTGACGCCGTACGCGCCGATCTTCAGCACGTCTGCACCCTCGACGCTGAATGATTTGGATACCTGGTCGGCATAGCGCACCTCGACCAATTTCGAGGTCAGGAACTTTCGTTTGAGGCTGGACACTTTGTCTTCATAGACGATCTGTCCGTGGTTGATGATGATGACCCGTTTGCACAGCGCCTCCAGATCGCCCGCGTCGTGGGAGGTCAGCAGCACGCCCACATTCTCCACCCGGGCCATTTCACGAATCGCGTCCCGAATGCGTTGTTTGGCGACCACGTCCAGGCCAATGGAAGGCTCATCGAGCAGGATCAGTTTCGGTCGGTGAAGAAGTGAGGCGGCCACTTCGCAGCGCATGCGCTGACCGAGTGAAAGTTTCCGCACGGGAGTCTCCAGTAAATCACCGATCTCGAACGCCTCCGCAAGGAAAGCGATGCGTTTCTTCGTCTCACCGTCTTCCATCTCGAAGATCTTGCCGAACAAGCGGAAGGTGTCAACGGCGGGCAGGTGATACCAAAGCTGGGGGCGCTGGCCGAAGACCGTGCCGATGTGATAGGCGAGTTGCTGCCGTTCCTTCCACGGTGTGTAGCCGAGCACTTGCGCCTCGCCGCCCGAGGGATGCAGGATGCCGGTCAGCATCTTGATGGTTGTGGACTTGCCTGCGCCGTTGGGACCGATAAAGCCCAGCAGTTC
>DATHRQ010000445.1:0-4097 GCA_035465095.1 Anaerolineales bacterium
CCGATCATCGTCCCCTTGATGCCGGTTTGAAACGCCTTGGCGATCCCGAAATCCACCAGCATCAGCATACCGTTCGAATTGATCATCACATTCGAGGGCTTCATATCACGGAAGATGATCGGGTTGGGTTTGTGTTTGTGGAGATAATCCAGCACATCGCAGAGATCGATGGCCCACTGCAGGAGCTGGTTCTCCGGCAAAAAACCGTCTGCATCGTTAATAACCGCTTCCATATCCTTACCGTGTATGAATTCCAATACCAGGTAGGATCGGCTTTCCAGGGTAAAGTAATCGTAGATTTTCGGTATGGAGGGGTGATGCAGCGTGGCCAGCATATTGGCTTCGCGCTCAAAATTCTTTACGATGGTATCGCGCACCAATGGATCCGGCGCGCTGATGATCATCTCCTTGACCGCGACCAGTTTGGTCACGCTCGGGAAATGCATGTCACGCGAACGATAAACGGACCCCATGCCGCCAAGCCCCACAACCTCCTGGATCAGGTACCGGTTCGCAAGCATGATACCAGATTGAAGCTGTGCCTTGGAAGCGGCGTTTTCGTCGCCATTATCATCGTCTGATAGTTCAGGAAAGATTCTTGTTTCCAGCGTTTTACTCCTATTCCCAACAGATTATAGTTTGCCCTTCATCGTTTGACAACCGCATGAAAGGTCATATTGCTGCTTATTGGCTCTTTTAACCTCACAAAACCCTTGCAGGGAACCCTTTTCTACGGCAAAATACCCTCATAGTGAAAATCCTTGCAGTAAGCGACGAGGTCGTCGAAAGGCTCTACAGCCTTTGTAATACGGGACATTTCAACGATATTAATGTGATTATCGGATGCGGGGACCTGCCCTATCCCTACCTTGAGAATCTGGTCACTTTTTTGAACGTCCCGCTTCTATACGTTCCCGGAAATCATGACCCTCAATACAACGAAGGTAACTCACTCACCTACGCGGAAGGCGGCTCCAACCTGGACCTGAAACTGGTTCGCCTCAAAACGTTCCTGATCGGCGGCCTGGGCGGTTCTGTTCGTTACCGTCCCGATGGCACTAATCAATATTCGCAAGCTGAGGCCTACGGCCGCGCCTTCAAAATGCTGCCCCGCCTGATCCTGAACCACATTCGATATCGGCGTTACATGGACATTTTCATCACCCACTCGCCGCCCTTCGGCATCCACGACGACGACACCCAGGCGCACACAGGTCTAAAGGCGATCAACTGGCTGATAAAGATCGCCAGACCCCGCTATCACCTTCACGGACACACCCATTTCCACCGCCGCAACATCACAGAATCTGAAACAAAATATAGAGAGACAAAAATAATAAACATCTATCCCTACAAAGTATTGGATGTGTATCACTGATCATTATGACCGATCCCTTTTCCGAGCAGGCACGCGCAGATTTCCAACGCGCAAGGTTCAAGGCTTTCATGAACCGTGTTTGGGCGACCCTGTCAGGCCAGCCGACCACGCTTCTTTCGTATGACGAGATCAAGGAGAAATTGCACATCGGCGGTCCGATCTATCGGGGCGTACAGACCGTTCGCGTGGATCAGATCGCAGGGAGTCTGAACCGTTACCATGAATTCGACCGCGTCTTCCTGCCTGCATCTGAAACGCTCGCGCCGCGCTGGCAAAGCGTCAACCGTGCCTTTTATCAGGAAATCGGACTCCCGCCCGTCGTGCTTTATAAGGTTGGAGAGATCTACTTCGTGGTGGACGGGCATCACCGCGTCTCGGTCGCGCGAGAACAGGGGCAGGTGTATATCGACGCTGAGGTACGCGAATGTGCCACTCGTGTTAACATCACAGCCGATATCAAACCCGAAGATCTGGAAATACTCGAAGATAAAGTAAACTTCCTCGAACGCACCTCGCTCGATTCACTGATACCCGAAGCGAACATTAAACTCACCATTCCAGACGGCTTCGATCGCATGCTCGAACACATTGCCGTGCATCGTTACTTCATGGGGCTCGACCTGAAGCGCGACATATCGAAGGAGGAAGCCATCAAACATTGGTATGAAACTGTGTACATGCCCGTCATCCACGTGATTCGAGAGACCGGCATCCTAAAGGACTTTCCTGATAAAACCGAAGGTGACCTCTACCTCTGGGTGCTCGATCACCAACATTACCTGGAATCAGAAGAAGGCGTTCCACTGCAGGCGCCCGAAGATGCGGCACGCGGATTTTTTGCAGACGAAGGAAAAAAGACCCCGCGCAAAAAGAAGAAAAAGAAATAACTAAATTGGAGCCCAAATGACATCACAACATCCCCTGGCCGGAGTCTACGCCGCAGCCGTTACGCCCCTAAAAAACGATTCAACCCTGGATCTGGAGTCTGTTCCTGCGCTGTTGGCATTTCTCGCCTCGCGAGGCTGTCACGGCGCGCTGTTCTTCGGCACCACCGGTGAGGGACCGTCGTTCTCACCGACCGAGCGGGAATCTCTCTGGCGTTCCGTGCGCGCCTATCGGCAGCTCGTGCCCGGCTTTCGTCTGCTGGCCGGCACAGGGACACCCAGTCTGTCCGAAACCATCGAGCTGACCAGGCTCGCCTTCGATCTCGGCTATGATGGCGTGGTCGTCCTGCCTCCCTATTACTTCCGCAAAGCAACCGATGACGGGTTATTCAACTGGTTCAGTGAACTTATCAAGAAAGCCGTGCCTCCCGATAAATACCTGCTTGGCTATCATTTTCCTGCTGTTGCCGGAGTCGGTTTTTCGGTTGAACTACTTTCCCGCCTCAAAGATGCCTTCCCAACACAATTTGCGGGCATCAAAGATTCGAGCCACAACTCCGCTCTTGCAAGCACGCTCGGCGAAAAATTCGGCTCCGATCTGGTCGTTCTGACCGGCACAGATTCCTATTTACAGCTAGCCATGCAAAACAAAGCGGCCGGCTGCATTACTGCGCCCGCCAATTTGATCTCCCCTGACCTGCGCAAAGTATGGGACCTCATCAGCGAAGGCAAGGACGCCTCCGAAGCACAAACCCGTGTCACCAAACAGAGACATGTGCTTGAGAAATATCCGCCCTTCCCGGCAACATTGAAGGCCTTGATGCACTATAAACACGAATTGCCCAGATGGTCGGTAAAATCTCCGTTGGAGGATATTTCTGAAGAATTGGCGAAACAAATTGAAACAGAATTATCCGAATTAAAAGACCTTTAAAGCAAATCTCCCGCTTGACGGGAAATTTTTTACTACGTCCTTCTTCCGATCCGAAAATGCAACGGCCAGCGTATCAAGCGTTTTTCTTTTTCATCCTTCCAATCGTCGGAAAGTTCACCCCATATTTCCTCCAACGGATGTGACCCATTTTGTTCACGATATTTTTGCGTGGCAGACCAACTGTCAATAAATCCTGTCAATTGACCCAGGTCCCATCTGGTTTCCATTGCGAATGACGGGGGAGAAATCTCCTCGAATGGAAAGGGAAGGGTCTGATAGCGCGCCTCCAGATAATCGATCCGTTCGGACCAGAAAGTGTCCAGGATCTCATGATAATATCTGAACAACGCTTTATCCGTCAGCGGGGAAATCTCAGGCAGATGATATGTCCACACAGCCACTATTCCGCCCGGCTTGAGAACCCGCTTTACCTCCGCATAAAATTTATCGAAATCGAACCAATGCACTGCCTGTGCCACAGTGACCAGGTCCACACTGGCCGATTCAAGCCCAACCTCTTCCGCGCTTTCAACATGATATTCCACGTTCGGGTGCAGGTACGCATGAGCGATCTGATCGGCGCTGGCGTCTGTTGCATACACACGTTCAAAATGCTGCGCGAGACCCACCGCCGCCTGACCGTTTCCGGTCCCGCAATCCCAGGCAAGTACATGTCCCGGGACGATGGATGCAAAGTATGCATAGATCGCATCGGGATATTGCGGACGAAACTGCGCATACTGCCTGGATTGCGTGGAAAAATGATCCTCGAATTTCATGCTCACAATTATAAGTAAAGAAATCGTTTGACCAACTCCGAGTACAATCTGACCCTATGACCCCTTGGAGACTTCTGATCACCCCCCCTGCGCGCGGAGCCTGGAATATGGCGCTCGATGAA
>DATHRQ010000446.1:0-2554 GCA_035465095.1 Anaerolineales bacterium
CGATATCAAGCCAGGCTCAGACACCAACCCTATCAACCCGAACAGCAGGGGAAAGATCCCCGTAGCCATTCTCTCGACAGCTGATTTCGATGCCCCTGCGATGGTGGATGCGTCATCTTTGACAGTTGGACCAACCGGAGACGAGTCCAGCCTGGCATTTTGTAATGACGGGCCAGAAGATGTAAATGGAGATGGATTGCTCGATTTGGTTTGCCATTTCCACACACAAGGGACCGGATTCCAGGTTGGTGATCTTGAAGGTATTCTGAAAGGCATGACCATTGAAGGAATACCATTGGATGGGCAGGATAAAGTAAAAATACTTAAATGATTCCTCGTCTTGAGTCATCAGCCCGGTCTTTGAGAGATCGGGCTGATTTTTTTGAATAAAATAATCGCCTCCGATCGTGATGATACGAAAGGGGAAAGTTTATTTCAATGCAGTCTGAAGAAATAATCTGCTCTGTGAAATCTGAAAGTGTATCTAAACTTAAAAAACAAAGTAAATCCCGCAGGCTTTTTCAACCTGCGGGATGTTTGTGTTCCTCAGTAGTTATGCGTCAGTGCAGAGGGACGCGTACCACATCGTAATTGGTATCGGGCGTCGGTGGAGTCCCGAAGCGGGCATTGACCGCGTACAGGGCGCTGCCGAACTTTGCGATGGTCGTCGGCACATCGAACGAGCTGCTTGTGAGCAGGTCCACGACCTGACCGGAGGCGAGGTTGGGAGCCAGTTCCACCACCGCGATGCGGTTCAATTGGTTTTGCACCACGTACAACGTCCGGCCCTGCAGGAGGATGCCGTCGCCGTTCGCGACGCTGCCCGTCCCAAGGTCGATACGCGACGCGACGCCCGTTTCAGGGTCGACCGTATACAGGGCACCCTCGGTGCTGTTGACGATCACCAGCGTCTTACCATTGGGCGTTGCGTCGATGCCATTGGCATTGAAGGCACCTGCGGTGAATTGATAATCACCACCCAGGGGAATGGCCTCGCTCGTGAGAGGGCTTGGAAGCCCGCCATCATCTGCCAGGGGGACCTTGTACAGGATCGGCTGGAACGAGTTGGTGAAGTAGGCGGCGTCGCGCGTGATGACCACATCGTTGATAAAGCTGGGCAGTGTTTCCAGCATGATCTCTGCCACGTTTGCGCCACTTTCACCGTTGTAGATGTAGGCATAACCTGTGGGGCCGCCGGCTACAAAGAGCAGGCCGGTGCGGTCATCGTATTTCATGCCGATGGCTGCACGACCCTCCTGTGGGGGGACGAGTACTTCGCCTGCTCCGGTGGACAGGTCGCCACGGTAGACCGCGCCTGTGGGAATGGAACCGACATAGAACTGTGTGCCCTGGCCGGAAGCGATACCTTCAGGTCGGAATCCGTCCGGCAGCGAAATGATATCGGGGAAAGGCGCATAATTCGCGGCGCCGATCATCCCAATGGAAAGAAAGACCAAGAGCAGTACAAGCAACGGCCTTTGCAATACGGAGTGTTTAAGGTGCATAGAAGTTCTCCTTTCAATCTATTATTTTGTTCGACAGATACCTAGATGTCATTCTATCGATTGAGAATGAGTCTACTGTTATAAAGACCTGAAAAGAATATAAAAAAATGATGGTCAGGAAGGGAAAACAGACAATTAACTGGACGGTTGACAGGCTTTTTTAGGAACATTTCAACCAGCGCGGGCGTCTACTGGCTAACAATTATGAAAGGAGAACGATCATGTCCCGCTTTATAGCTTTTATCTTGCCGGCCATCCCTAGCTTCCTGAAGAAGATGATCTTATTGCCTCGACGACTTTCCGCAAACAAAAGAGAAATGCTCGAGATCAATCGTCGTTTGGATTCGATCGGGAGCCTGTAATGGTCTGCCACCCTTGGACGGGCTGATGATCGTTCATCCGCCCGTTTTTGTTTTAAGGCGAATTGATGGCCTGCAGCGCTTCAGCGGCCGGCGTGGAGTTGGGATTGAGCGCATACGCGCGGGTCAGATCTTCGAGTGCGCCTGCCCTGTCTCCCAGGGCCTCCTTCGCCATCCCACGCCAGTAATACGTCTCCTCGAGCACGGGCTTGTCCACATTGACCAGCGCCGTGTGCGCCAGATTGACCACGTCCTGATAGCGACCTGTGTGGTAATAGGCGGCATACGGGGCGTCCACATACCATAACAGCCTCCACGGACGTTCCGCCAGGGGCAGGGCTGCGTACAACTCGAAGGCGATGTCGAATGACTGCGCGGCTCCGGCGTATTCATGCAGGTAAACCTGATTGGAGCCGTAATTGAACAACGCAAAGAACTGTTCGCGCCCACTCAAGCTGCCCGCTTCGGCGTACGCCAACTGCGCGGCGTGGCGGAAATTCGCCTGAGGATCACTCTGTGCGCCAAGTATCGAATAGACCTCGTCCGTGCGTTCGGGGGGAAAGACGACGATATAGGCAAAGTTGAAATGCCGCCAAAATTGACCGATGAACTCATACGATACGGCATACGCCTCTGGCGGCCCTTCATATGAGTCGTAGACGTAAAAGCGATTGCTGGCATCGTCGTAAC
>DATHRQ010000447.1:0-3938 GCA_035465095.1 Anaerolineales bacterium
ATTTACAAAGACAAAGGCAAAATTGAACAGGACGAACAGGACACCCGCCTTGAGAAGCAGCCTGAAGATATTGATGGATCGGTGGTTCTGTTCCATGACTCTTATTTTTTGACCGCTGCGAAGCCCAATCCGTTCGGGCCGGCATGTGTGCCGATGACCGTCGTCACGTTGACCATGAGAATATCGCGCGGTACAGCCTGACTGGCCTGCTGCATGAGTCCATTCAATACTTCACGAGCACGGTCTTCCGCGTTGGTATGCATGAGCGCAAGGTGTTCCAGCTCCCCATCTTCAAGCAGCATACTCAACACGCGCTGATTCGACTGCCTGGTGGTGCGCACGGCGCTGATCGGTTTGAGACTCCCATCGGCCAGTTCGACAATGGGTTTGATACTCAAAATACCGCCAAAAAACGTTACGGCGGCGGGAATTCGCCCGCTGCGGCGCAGGTAGTCCATGGTATCCAACGCGGCGATCACATGCAGGCGCCTGCGGGTCGATTCGACGGCGGCAAGCGCGGCTTTCAATCCGTTTTCTGCGGCTTCGGCGGCGGCCAGCACCTGGAAGCCAAGCCCGAGGGAGAGGGACAGGCTGTCTATTACAGTAACCCTATCAGTAATTTCCTGTGCGGCCTGGCGGGCAGAATTGACCGTGGTGGTCAACTTCCCTGCGGCGTGGATGGAGAGGATGTGGTCGCAGCCGCGTGTGAGGAGCGATTCGTAGCGGGCCGAGAAATCGCCGATCGATGGCGCGGCAGTCGTCGGCGGGGTTTGAAGCGAGGGCAGGCGCGTGTAAAATTCCTTGCGCGTGATTCCCTGTCCGTCTGCATATTCCTGTCCATCAACGATCAGAATCGAGGGAACAACTTCGATCTCATGCTGCTCGGCAATATGCGCAGGGATGTCGCAGGTCGAGTCGGTGACAATACCAATTTTCATTGCTTCTCCCGATCCAGCCAAAGTTCGCGGTATTGGCGGTTCCAATCGATCAGGAAACGGTAGGCAATGACGAGGCCGCCCGCAAGTGCCGCCCAGAATTCCATGCCGCGCAGGTCAAACACATGGAACAGGGGCGCCATAAGGATGCCCGTAAAAACGCTGGCGCGCGCACTATGACGCAGGGTAAGTGTGAGGGTAAGTAACAGGCCAAGACCAATAACAAAAGCAAACCAATTGAGGGCCAGGAATGCGCCGCCTAAAGTGGCCAACCCCATCCCGCCGCGAAATTGTGCAAAAAGCGGCCAACAATGACCGATGACCGCACATGCTGCCGTGAGAGCAACCACCCAAGTTTCGTTTGTAAATTGCAATGCAAGATAGGTCGGGAGAAAGCCTTTTGCGATATCAAGGATCAAGACCAATACTCCCCAACCAAAGCCTGCCTGCCGAAGCGTATTGGTGGTCGTTGCATGTCCCGAGCCGGCATCGCGCACATCCACGTCCTTGACGTAGCGCGTGACCCAGATGGAGAACGGCAGTGAGCCTGCGAGATACCCGAGAACGGGAAAAACAAAATGGAAAAGGAAGTTCATAATCCGCGAGTATAGCATAACAAAAAAGCCCGATGAAAATTCATCGGGCGGGATTAATAATGCTGCCATCAGCGAGGTTTGTACCCTAAAAACATCTTAACTTGAATATCTGAACTGAAGACAACCGTCTCATTATTCTTTTCAGCGTTGGCAATGGCGGTTTTTATTCTCTCGACTCCGGCATCATACACTTCCTTATCAAGCAGCGCCAGTTGGGATGTGGCATTCTGTTTCAGGAACGGGTCCCGCAGGACGCCCTCCCCGACATGGACATTGAGAATGTGTTCCACCGTCCGATTCGAGGTATTTTCAAAGCCGGCAGCCTTCATCCACTTGATCATGGATGTACCGGAGGGGTACCGCCTGAGATCAGTGTCATACACGCCATCGAAATACTCATATGCGTACCATTTGGTCGTCCCTTCGTGCGGATCGTGCCCAATGGTAGCAAACGCCCCACCCGGCTTTAATACGCGAAACGCTTCGTCAACAAAAGTTCGGTGATCGCCAAAGTGATGGATGGCGTCCACTGAGTACAAGAGATCGAATGAGTCATCCCGATAAGGTAGTGAAATTCCAGAGCCGCGCAACAATTTCAAAGGGGCAAATCGCCCCTTTGCATGCTGGATCATGCCGAACGAGTAATCCAACCCAAACAGATTGGAGGTTGTTTGATTGAGCAGGTTCAGCCAATAACCTGTACCGCTGCCCACTTCGAGAAAATTTCCGTTCTTGGAGCGCTTCGCCAGATCGAGCAGAGCCTGTCCACGCTCCCATTGCTGGGACTCAGGATATCGTTGATTGTAATCCCTGGCAATCCGGTCGTAGTTCAAATACGCGGGTGTGTTCATAGTGTATTGGAGTCGCTTGCTCCTTCTTTTCTTACAGATGTCGTTGCCTGTCTTTGCATGGAATACTGACATCTTTAGTAGAATTAGCGAATGACAAACCCCAATGCAACGTTCGATGCGGCAGGACAGGCCTATCAGAAAACCCGAATCGCCCACTGGGACTCAATCGCCCGCAAACGCGACACATGGCAGGGCATGGGCAGGTGGTATCACCGGCGCCTGGCTGAGATATACAAATTCCACGTTTCATCAAACATGCGCATCCTCGAGATCGGCTGCGGCGATGGGCGCCTCCTTGCAAAGCTCAATCCCGCGCGGGGAGTGGGAGTCGATTTCTCTGAAGAGATGATAAAACGAGCGAAACGAAATCATCCCAATCTCGAATTCATCCATGCCGATGCCCACGATCTTTCAGCGATCGATGAAACGTTCGATATCATCATTCTCTCCGACCTGGTCAACGATCTGTGGGATGTGCAGCGCGTTCTTGAACAGGTCGAACGTCTTTCCAAGCCCACCACGCGCATCATCCTCAACTTTTACAGCCGACTCTGGCAGTTCGTACTCGGCACGGCAAAAGCGCTCAACTTTGCCACACCTGATCTATTTCAAAACTGGCTCACACGCGAAGATGTCACGTCATTACTGAAGCTGGCAGGATTTGAAACCATCCGCATCTCGCAGGAGATATTGTGGCCGCTTCCGATGGGCGGCTTTGCAAATCGATTCCTGGTGCGCTTGTGGCCCTTCAATCATTTTGCGCTGTCCAATTTTGTGATCGCACGTCCGGCACCCCTCCGCGCCGAGGCACCGAAGGTGTCGGTCGTGATCGCGGCAAGAAATGAATCGGGGAACATCGAGGCTATTTTCGACAGAGTTCCGCAGATGGGACGTGAGACCGAGATCGTCTTCGTCGAGGGACATTCAAAGGACGACACCTACGAAGTCATCGAACGGGAGATCGCCGCGCATCCATCCACCCCCAGCCTGCTGCTCAAACAACCGGGCATCGGCAAAGCGGACGCCATCCGCGCCGGCTTCGAGAAAGCCCGCGGCGACATTCTCATGATCCTCGATGCCGATCTGACCGTCCCGCCGGAAGACCTGCCGCGTTTCTATGAGGCTTTGGTTTCGGGTACCGGCGAATTTATCAACGGCGTGCGGCTGGTCTACCCCATGGAAAAGGAAGCCATGCGCACGCTCAACTTCCTCGGCAACAAATTCTTCAGCCTGGCGTTTTCCTGGCTGCTGGGGCAGTCCATCAAGGATACGCTGTGCGGAACAAAAGTCCTGTATAAAAGTGAGTATGAGCTGATCGCTGCAAACCGCACCTATTTTGGAGACTTCGACCCCTTCGGCGATTTCGACCTGATCTTCGGCGCGGCAAAACTGAACTTAAAGATCATCGATCTCCCCATCCGTTACCGCGAACGCACCTACGGTTCCACCAACATCTCCCGCTGGAAACACGGCGTGCTGTTGCTGCGCATGGTCGCTTTCGCGGCGAGGAGGATTAAGTTTATTTAGATTTGTTTTGTAGTGAGGCAAATAACCTA
>DATHRQ010000448.1:0-17562 GCA_035465095.1 Anaerolineales bacterium
AAGTTATCGCGTGTATCAATTCTTCCAGAAACAAAATCGAATGATTCGCCCTCTTGAGTAACAAATCCTGGTCGATAGCGTGGATGTATAACAAGCGCACCGCCGCTTGTTATACCCATCGCCTCCTGGGCATCCGTAATATAGATTGTCTCGGGGGAATCTACATAGGCTTGTTGCTCATTGTTATAGATTTCACCGGTAGTTTCTATATTCCACTTTTCACGATCAAGTTTCTTCGATGAGAAATCATCGAAGAAACTAAGCTTCTGTGTATTGGAAAGTTGCATCGCACACCCTATTAATGTTATGGGATCTTGTTGTAGACACGAACGTAATCCACCAGATACTGTGCCGGGAAGGGGGTATCAGGAGTAACCACTCCACCGAGAGTGCCTCCAATCGCAAAGTTAAGGATTATAAAGAAGGGCTGGTCAAAGGGCCATGACCTGTCGCCCACAACCTCACGAGTGAATGTATTGAACTTTTCACCGTCATAGAACCAACTGATCTGGTTTGCATCCCATTCGATGGCAAAGGTATGAAAATCATCAGCAATGTTGTAATTTTGACGGTTCCATCTGCTAAGACCAAGCGCGCCGGAATAACCGGGGCCGTGCATGGTGCCGATGACCAGATCTGGTTCCCGTCCGACATATTCCATGATGTCGATCTCACCGCAATCGGGCCATCCAACTTCCGGAAAATTTTCACCAAGCATCCAGAAAGCAGGCCAAAATCCCTTCCCCTGCGGAACTTTGATGCGCGCTTCGATACGTCCATACTGGAAGGTTTGCAGGCCCTGGGTTTTGAGCCGGGCCGAAGTGAACTGGAAACCGCCGTTCTCGAGTTCTTCTTTGCGGGCTTCGATCACGAGCAACCCATTTTCCAGACGGGCATTTTCAGACGCGTCGGTGTAAACCTGCATTTCCCCATTGCCCCAGCCTCCGCCGCCCAGATCGTAGGTCCAATTTGAGCTATCAATCGTATTTCCATCAAACTCATCATGCCAGATGAGATCCCAACCGTCAGGTACGGGGATCGGAGTTGAGGTAGGTGGAGCGGAAATAAAGTCAGGAGCGACACAGCCTGCCAGCAGGCTCAGCATGATCAAAGAACAAAACGTTCGAACGACAAAAGATGTGGTTTTCATAGCATTAAGTTGACAAAAAAACGAAGAGTAGGTTTTATGGTAGGTCTTGATATTCATGCTTTATTCAATCTTTGGTTGAGGAAGCAACAACGATTATCTGATCCTTTTGCCAGTTCCGAAGCAGAACTGGCAGAAGGATCAAGAACTGAAACTATGGGGTATCCCATTCGAAAGACCCGATATCACAATGCGCACCTTGAGGCCGCGCCACTCCGCGTTGGTCTTCCGCAGGGCAGACTGCATCGTCAGCCGCATCAATAGCCAGGCTTCCATTCACCAGTGCATGGGTCAGAGTGGGACCACCGTTATCTGCCAGAGGATCGAGTCCTGAATCGGAGACAACCTGATCCGTTGCTCCCGGATTACAGGTTCCATCGGTGAAGAGATTGTTGTGATCGGCCGTCAACGTAACCGTCCCCGCACCGAAGAAACCCTGGAAGCAGCCGAACTCGCTGTTATCTGCCACAATGGTGTTTACCAGGTTCAACGTCGCGCTGGCATCCGTAAAGGTGCCTACGAAGATGGCCGCGCCGCCCCCTGCCGGTGCAATATTTTCAGCAACGGTGGTGTTGACCAGGTCCATCACTCCATCCGTATGGAAGATGGCGCCGCCATACCAGCCAGTCGACTGATTGCCACTCAGTGTGCTGTTTACAAGAGTGGCATTCCCCAACATGCGGATGCCGCCTCCAACATCGTTCGACACATTACCGCTGATGGTGCTTCTTATAATCGTAGTCGTGGTGTTGAAGAAGGAATAGATGCCACCGCCAGACCAGCCGGCATTGTTATTTGTGACGCTGCTGTCGACCAAGGTCAAGCTGCCTCCTTCACCGGTGTAGATGCCGCCGCCACCCTGCCAGAAGTCTCCGGCGTCGGTGGCCATGGTGTTGCCAGTCACCATAATGTGATCGAGTGTCAGATTGCCATTGTTGAGAATCCCGCCCGCCAGTTGCCAACCAAAGCCATTCGTGACGGTCAGGTTCTCCAGAGTGACGGTCAGTCCCGCATCCACAATAAGCACGCGATCAGCACCACCCCCATCCAGGCTGATGCCAGGCGCATTAGAGCCGTCGATTGTCACGCTGTGTATCGGCGCCAACGGACCGGATGTGAGCGCAAGCGTACCGCCTGCCAAAGCAGGATCAAACGTGATCGTGCCGCCAATGGCGATATCGGCCAAGGCCTGGCGCAAGGAACCAGCGCCGCTGTCGTTGAGGTTGGTCACTGTGATCTCAGTGGGTGGCGGGATCAACTCCAAACGCACCTGGTCAAGCCAGATAACGCCGTTTGTGGTGCCGCCTTCAGGCAGTTGAAAACCATAGCCCCAAACCTCGTTCAGGGTCAGGCCGTCATCCGGCGCGCCTTCAGGTTGGTCGGCGCTGCGCATCAACGATGCGAACGGAATGGTCACCCGCTGCCAGCCCTCGAAGTTGTCCACAAACGTGGCTTCCCAGCGTTCAGCCGTGTCGGGAGCCTGGTAAACCCGCACATAGTCGATGGTCATTTCCTGCGGGAAAGTGAGATCCGGGCTGACGGGGCCACCGAAATTGCCGCCTATTGCAACGTTGAAAAGCATAAATATCGGATCGTTGAAGACCCACTCATTGGGGGCTACGTCGGCGGGTGTGGCTGTATGATAAAGAATGTCATCCACATACCATTCGATCAAATCAGGCTGCCATTCAATGGCAAAGGTATGGTATTCATTGTAGACAGGCTCGCCAAACTGGTACAAATTTCCAAAGGAATTGCCTCCGGAATAACCGGGACCGTGGATGGTACCGAAAATTTCTTCCGGCAGTCGGCTGACGTACTCCATGAAATCGATCTCACCGGTCTGCGGCCAGCCGACATCCCCGATATCCGTACCCAGGCTCCAAAATGCAGGCCACAGGCCATCTTCACCGCTGGGGAGCAGAATTCGGGATTCGATGCGACCATAGGCAAATTCAGCCTTATGCTGCGAGACCAGGCGCGCCGAGGTGTACTCACATGGCCCGTAATAACAAACCAGGGAACCATCCGCTTCCTTCACTCGGATGACCAGGTTACCATTGCCATCCATAGCGGAGTTTTCGGTGCTGCTGGTGTAGTATTGCAACTCGCTGTTTCCCCAACCGGGAATGCCGTTGACTGTACCGTCACCGAGTTCATAACCCCAGTTATCAGGGTTGGCGGGTGTACCGGCCAAGCCATTGAACTCATCACTCCAGACCATACTCCAACCAGACGGCCCCGGGTCGGGAGCGCGATTGTCCTTGAGCTGCAAGGTGATCGCATCGCCGCTGTTGGTGCCGTAGAACCAGAAACTCAAGGCCTCCGCTCGGGTCCAATCCTGGTCGATCGCAAAATCGCGGCCAAAGCCGGCCTCGCCACCGGCGACAATGGGTTTTCCATCATAGGTCTCACCAGTTAGAGTCAGCCGGGGTGATTCGCAATCATAACCCGTTTCGTTCGAACGGAAATGGAAGATCAAGTCGAGGTCTCCATCACCATCGAAATCCTCCTCATGACGCTGTGCTTCGCCAGATTTTTTATCGCGGTGGACTTCAGACGCCTCCCCAAAGCGCACTGAATTTTGATCGACGGTCAACGCATCAAAACTGTCTGTGGTCAGGAGCGCGACCACGATGACGCCCTTGCCCTTATTACAAAGATTGCCGCTTACGATGATATCCACCAACAGAGGCGTATCGACTTGCAGGATATGTTCATAAGCGCCCTGGCCGGGGACTGCCATTGCATCTGCCCGTGCGATTTCCGGCGTGCTCAGATTCACGTTGTAGCTGTCCCACAAGAACGGACCGAGTTCAAAATCGTCTATCAGGTTCGGGTCCAACGCTTCGTCATCCTGAATCTCAACCCAAGCCTGGAATTGGGAGCCCAGCGGTATATCTACCGGGTTACTGAGGCGCAGGATCACCGTCTTATCCCCGTCATGTTTACCGTTATCAAAGGTAGGCACGCTGAACGTCTGCTCAGAAACGTCGTCCTTGACAAATGTCAGTGTGCCAGACACAGGTATATAATCCCGGTCCGGAATCGCTGAACCCGGTTCCGTGCTATAAGATACCGATACCTGGTCGGGGTCACCCTCTTTCAGCGGTCGGGATAACTTCACGCCGATCACAGCCGGCGCTCCCTCCACCGCCTCGAATTTTACCGATGAAAAATTCACTTCAAGCGGACGCTCAGCAGCTTCTCCAAATAAATAGACCTGGTCCAGATAATAAGTGAGCGGGCCGCCGGTTCCCAGGGTGCCAAACGCCCAGCCATATACTTCATCGCCTGTATAGCCATCATTGGGTGCGCCGTTCCCAACATCCTTACGTACAAAATCGGCAAAAGAAAACTCAAATTTCTGCCAGCCGATGAAATCATCCGTGAAGGACACCGTCCAGCGTTCAGCATCATCGGTCGTCGAGTCCGGGTTGCGGTTCTCGAGCAAATCGATGAACATGGTTGTCCCGCTCCCTGTTCCGTGAATCCAGAAGCCAAAGCCTCCGTAGGCGCTCCAGTCCTGGGAGACCCATGTGTCGCCCGCCTCGTTGGTGAAGCCGTGGATAAAGCCCGCATAGTCCGTCACATCCAGATCCACCTGGATGACGGTGTTGGGTTCACCCAGTGCGGGCAGGATCGGCGCGGGAGGCGTTGCCACCGCCGCAATGCTCACGGACGAGGCCCCGGCGAAGGTACAGAAGCCCAGCGGAATTCCCACGCAGGCAGTGCCCGGCGCCACGCCATTCTCAAAATCATCAATGATTTGAATGGAGCCAGCCAATACGCCTTCCGAGAAGGCCCAGTAATCGGTTCGGAAGGTTGCATCTGAGCCCGTGTTGCCAATCACAGCAACGACCACATTGACGAGCTGCCCGTTGCCACCGTTCGAAGCAGGAACAGGATCCAGCACGCCGTTGCCGCCCGTTAGGAAGGAGTTATCATCGAAAAAATCGGCCAGCGGGATAGAAATCAACTGCCAGCCTGCCCCGCTCTCAGCGCAGGGTCCTGAAGGAGAAATCACGCAGTTGTACTGGAACTCGTCATCGTCGGGAGACCCAATCGCGTCATCCCCGTTGTCGTCATCCTGCAGGTTGATCTCAAGGGTGTAATCCTGGTCGGCGTCGGGATTGATCCAGAAGTTGAAGTGATCCGTACCGGTCAGATCAATCGGGAAGGTCCGGCCAAAGCCGCCGTAGAAGCCGGGATTGCCTCCGGACCCCCAACCAGTCTCCAATGAATATACACCACCCTGCTCTGGGGGCAGATCAACGCTGTTGGGGCCGATTCCGCCTCCGCCAACTGATCCGTTAAATGAAAACCAGCCGTTGGCAAACGGAGCACCGTGTTCCATGTCATCGAACACAAGCACGGTGGCAGAGGGTACTGCCAGGTTTCCCACTGCCTGGACTGGCGACACCATTGTCAACGGTGAAACGATCATGCTCATCATTAAACCAATGACAAGCATCAAAGAATATATTGATTTTTTAGTCTTCATCGCTTTCTCCTTGGGACTTTATTCTGTTGATCTCTTTATAAAGACGAAAACATTTTCGTTGGGAGAATCAAAGTCGACAGTAATGACTCAGAACGAATACGGGCTGCCAGCTTTTATGAGTCGACTGTCGCATCAAGCGGACCGCCAGCGGCCATTTCCACTGGATATTCCGAGTGAGTTGTGTTTCATTTATCCTTTGACTGCTCCCTGTGTCAATCCAGAGATAATATAGCGCTGCAGTATAAGGAAAATCAGTAACATCGGGATGGTCATGATCAATACTGCCGCGGCCAGTGTGGGCCAGTCGCTGCCGTAAACACCCTGGAAGACGATCATGCCGCGAGTGATGGGATAGTAATCCTTGTTGGCCAGGTAGATGGTGGGCAGAATCAATTCATTCCAGATACCGATGGCATGCAATACTGCCACAGTTGCCACAGCCGGTCGAATTAGGGGAAACAGTATCAATGTAACAAATTGGAAATATCCGCACCCGTCTAGTGCAGCAGCTTCATCAAGCTCTTTCGGAACCGATTTAATGTAATTCACCAGTATAACTATGCCGATAGGATTAATGGTGAACAACAGGATATACCCAATGGGATTGTTATACAATCCCAAGGCAAGCATGAGCTGAAACTGCGGGATCAAGGCCGGAGGCAGAAATAAAGCAATGATAAACAACGTCAGAACAAAATTTGCACCTTTGATATACCCCCGTGCCACAGGAAAGGCTACAAATATTGCAGTTGCAGCATAAATCAGAGTGGCTGATACTGTGTATATCAAAGAATTAGTCAAATAGCGGGGAAAGTTGGCCTTGGTCCAAGCCTCTGTAAAGTTCTCAAAATTAATACCCGTTACTGGAGTTGTAGCGCTTTTCATGAACTCTGGCAGTGTCTTGAATGCCGTATTGACAAGCATAAGCAGGGGGCCGGCATAAATGATGGCAAATATCAACAGGATTGCATAGGACACAATGCGGCCCCACTTGATGGGAGCACGGGTTTCCGAAACTGTATTCATCCCAAAATCCTTTCTTCCCTACGTCGCAAATAATATTGGGTTGAAGTACCCAGTATTAACACAAGGAGGAAGAGAATAATCGATGCAGCCGCAGCATATCCCTGCCGAAAGGCGCTGACCACGCTGCCTGATGTTTGTCCAAAGCCAGTAGCATATACTACATAACCTAGGACCTGCGTTCCGTTTCGATACCCGATCAACACAAGGAACAGCTGCCACGCCTGCAGGGAACCAATGATGTTCAAGAGTAGATTGGTGTTCACGCTGGGCGTGAGCAAAGGCCAGGTCACATTGGTAAAAATCTGCCAACTGCTGGCACCGTCTATTCGGGCAGCCTCATAGACATCTTCCGGAATGGTTTGCAATCCAGCGAGGAAGATGATCATGGTCGTACCCATGTTCGCCCATATCTGCACAACAATCACCCAGGCAAAGGCTTCTGGAGCCGGGCCGCCAAGAAATTCGGAGCGCATGCCGAAGATATCCAATATTCGGGCCATGGGACCACCCAGAGGGTAAAGAAACAACGACCAGATCAGCCCCTGAATGACAGCGCCCAAAATCACCGGCATGAAGTACAGGGTGCGAAAAAAATTCGTGCCTCTCAAGCGCTGGTTGACGAGGAGAGCCACCAAAAGGCCTAAAACAAACTGGATCGTTGTGACAAAAAACATAAATACCAAGGTTCGCCCCAAATGTGCATAATTGTCACGGGAAGCCTGACCAAGAAACAGGAATTCTCTGTAATTCTCCAAGCCAATCCAGTTGATCGGTGCGCCGCGGATGCCTGTTGCATCCGTGAAAGAAAATACAGCAGTTGCCAGCGATGGCCCCAAAGCAATGAGAAAATAGAGAAATATGCCAGGTATCAGGAACCAGTAGGGAGCCAGCCGGTTTCGACCACGACCAAAGTGATAAGCAGCCATGCAAACCTCCTATGGAGTTCAAATGAGCAGGCTTCCTGCCTAGTGGACAGGAAGCCTGCTATGGATTACGTTGAATTACTGATTGGCATCCAGGCCAGATTGCAAATCGGCCTGAACTTTATCTGCCAGTTCCTGGGCATCATCGAATTCACCAAACGGTTCGAAGTAAGAAGCCCACGGGTTGGCGTACTGGCCGGCACCCTTGGGAGCGACCCAGTACTGCTCATACCCAACCCGGAAGTTTTCCAGGTAAGGGGCTACTTCCTGCCCAATCTGGGTGTCCAGGGTAGCGCCGGGTTGCGTGGGGAAGAAGCCGACCGCATTGACGAAATCCTGGTAGTTCGCGGGATCAGAGAACTCTTCAAGATACAGCAAAGCTTCCTCCTTGTTGGGGGAGTTGGCCGCGATCACCCAGCCCTGGTCGTACTTTCCGAACAGGTACTTGTTGTCTTCGGCGTTGTCGCTGCCCGGGAAGGGGATATAGCCCCACTCGAAATCAGGCTCTGCGTCTTCAATCGCTGAAGCATACCAGGTTCCGCCTGAGAACATGGCCACCGCGCCGGAGGCAAAACGTCCAGGAGCAGCATCGCCGGCAATACCACTGGCGCCCTCTTCCATCATGTCCTGGGCATACACCTTCATCTTTTCCCACATTTCCATCGACTTTTCGTCATCCCATTTGATCGAGCCGGTCCAGAGTCCTTCGACCAAAGCTTCTTGATCGGGATAGATCGAGCCGATCAAGCCGTACGCGCCCACGAAGATGGGCCAGCCGTCCTTACCGCCGGCGGTCATGCAGGGGATATCTGCGGCTGCAAATGTTTCGCAGGCTGCAACCAATTCATCCCAGGTTGTGGGAGCATCCAGGTTATATTCGGCAAAGAGATCCTTGTTGTAGTAGATGCCACTATAGGATACGGTGCCCAAATTGATCTGATATACCTTACCATCGTACGTACCGGCATCCTCGATGGCAGCAGGATAGTAATTATCCAGGAACGGCTGGTCGGAGATATCGAGCAGGTAACCGGCCTCGATCAAAGTTTGCCAGTTTGGCGGGTCAACGTTCTTCATATAAGGCTGGGCCGCATTGGTGAAGCCGAACATATCCACAACATCGACATCGTTGGCCGTCAGGCGTGTTTGTGTAACGGTGCTCAAATCGTTCGCGTTCACAACGGACATGTCAACGGTGATGTTGGGGTGAGCCTCTTCGAAACGCTCATTGAATCCCTCCATGAATTCCACCATGGGGGGATTCTGATGGACCAATACACGGAGCGTCACAGGCTCTCCGGCAGCAGGTTCTCCGGCTCCGGGTTCTTCGGTGGCAGCTGCGCCGCCACAGGCGGCCAGTACCAGGCTTGAAATTATCAGTAAGCTCAAAACCAACCAATTTGACTTTCTCATTGTTCTTTCTCCTTCTTGTATTTAATGGATACGATATACTTACAACGTGTGGATTCCTTTCCACACATTTGCGCAGGTCTTCCTCCATCTCGCAAATGTCGATGGAAGACCTGCATTTACTTAAAATCTAAATATGCGTCACCTCCTTTTTAAAATTTCCATTATCGGTGCCAAACATAGAAAGTATTTGCACATATTTACAGCCTATTTATCCTCCGTCAACGCACGACATGAGGTTCGTTCAATAAGTCGAGTTGTCATTTTGTGCACATGCGCATCCAAGGGTTTGTTGTTGACCATGGTGAATAACATTTTTGTAGCGACGTACCCCATATCTGGCAGAAACTGATCCACTGTGGTAAGGCCAATATAATTAGCCTCAGAAATATTATCGAACCCTACCAACGATAAATCATCGGGTATACGGATGCCCAATTCTTCTGCTGCCTGATACACACCCAGCGCGAATTGATCGTTTGCTGCAAAGATAGCGGTGGGTGGCTCTTTTAGATTTAATAACTGCAGGGTACAGGCATAGCCGGACTTTGTCGTAAAGTCGCCCTGCGCAATCAGGTCTTCATCAACGGGGATACCTGCCTCTTTTAGCGCGTCCTTGTACCCTCGCAATCGTCTTTCTGCGCTGGCAATTTCAGTTCCCCCGGAAATAAATCCGATGCGTCGATGTCCCAACTTAAAGAGATACTTCATTACGTCTGCCGCCCCCTGATAGTTCGCGCCCTGGACGGAAGGATAACGCGGATTAATTACATGCGGATCGACCGCAACAATGGGTGCATTTGTGACGAACTCGGGTGTGGCAGATGCCACAATAATTACCCCATCCGTGACGGAATTGCTGAGAAGGGAAACATAATGTTGTTCATGCAGAACCGCACCATTCTTCTGAGCATCCCCCGTGGTATAGATCAATAGATCAAATTTCGACTCTGCAATTGCCCGGTTAACTCCCTTTAGAATTTCAATGGAGTAGGGCAGAATATCTGGAACAACCAATCCAATCAGGTTCTTCCTGTGGCTCCGCATACTTCGTGCTGCAAGGTTCGTGGTATATCCTAGGTCATCAATTACCGATAAAATGCGTTTCTGCGTTTCACTGGAAACATCCACCTTCCCATTAATAACGCGCGAAACCGTCGAAACAGACACTCCTGCTGTTTTCGCCACATCTTGAATTGTCACTGCCCGTTTTTTTCGTTGCATGGAACCTTCAAAAGTCGTGGATTTCTGGTAACGTTACCGGTAACGTTACCGACATTATTGCATATTCGACAGAAAAAGTCAATAGATTTTATTAATTTTGTTGTTTTTACCTGTGAAGGAAGATGGGAATCAATAACGTCCCAACCGTCGATAAGTGAAGGTGAAAAAGTTACTACCTGCAGGTTGACTGCACACTTTGAGACAATAAACCAATAATTGTCCCCCCTATATAGTTAAAACAAAAATACCGCCAAAAGGCAGTATATGGTGTGACCGACCAGGAACTTGAACCCTGAACCCACTGATTAAGAGACAGTTGCTCTTTTGTCCATTGTGTCCATCTAGTGTTATCCTGTCCATCTGGTTAGAATAGTTATCCCCCTCTCGTCCATCTAGTGTTATTCTGTCCATCCTGTATCATTGTGTAAGGTGTACTTAAGGTGTACAAAAGTGGGTTACTAGTTTGCGTGAGATATCATCCTATACTGTATCTGCAATATAAGAATTTTTTTGTATCCATATATTTCTAGACTATTAAAAATGTTCTCTTGAGCACACCGACCTTATGATCAGTTAGCTCACTATTACCTCGTGTATAATAAAAACAGATTTATTACCAGTGTTTGGGAGAATGTTCGTGCCACCAGATTCTTCTGCCATAAAGATTCATTTATTGGGCAAATTTGAAGTTCGCCAAGGGGAGAAGACTCTACATGTCAACGACTGGAAACGTCAAAAAGCAGCTGCTTTATTCAAGCGTCTGGCATGGGAACGCAAACTGCATAAAGAGATTATCGTAGATTATTTATGGCCCAACGCCAATCTGACCAGCGGTTCAAACAACCTATATCGTGCTCTGCATGAAATTCGCCGCACACTCAATGTACATTTAGGAGAAGGTTCTGCTGATCAGATCATTTCCTTTTCAGATGGCATTCTGACCCTGGCCGATTCCATTTGGGTGGATGCTTATGAGTACGAGAAAACAGCCAAAAGCTCCAATATACAACATCTGGTAGAGAATTATCCCGGCGATTTTTTGCCGGATGATTTATATGAAGATTGGGCACAGACTCCTCGCGAACATCTTCGTCAGATCTATAGGGATGCGGTTCTTTCTTCCGCAGAAGATAAACCGGGACCTGCTATTGAAGTGTTGACATCTCTTCTCACGCGAGATCCATTGGACGAACCGGTTCATCGCGCCTTGATGAAAGCATACGCACTCACTGGACGGCGACACGAAGCACTGCGTCAGTATAAAGTCTGTGCAGATACGTTGGATGCCAATCTTGGCATTACCCCTGATTATCAAACAACAAGCCTGTATGAACAGATTCTGCAAGGAGAAATAATCGCCCGTACGGATACTGTTCCCAAAACTTCCTCGATGGGGATCATGCCGCTCATATCCAATAGTATTGAACTGGAAAAAGATTCAGCCTTTGTTGGCCGTCAGAACGAACTAGACCAACTCGTCCAGTCTATTGAGAAGGTGCAAGATAGTCGTGGGAGTGTAATTCTATTAGCAGGCGATACGGGAGTGGGAAAGACGCGTTTAGCTTATGAAGCTCTCCAAAGAGCAGCATCTTCCGGCCTACAAATATTGCTGGGTACCTGTTATGAGCAGGAGGGTCAACTTCCGTACCAGCCGTTCATAGAGGCTTTCAACCGTTATCTGTCAGATCACAACCTGCCCGCCGATCAAAATCCCATTATCAATTTTCAACGATTGGGTGTCACAGACCCGCAACAGGAGCAATGGGCACTGTTCAATGCCACCACAAGTTTCTTGAACGAAATCGCACAGCAGACCCCGATAGTGTTCCTAGTGGATGATTTACACGCCGCTGATGAAACAAGTCTGAGCTTGTTCCATTTTCTGGCACGGCAGACTCGCTACATACCCCTAATATTGCTGGCTACTTATCGAAAAGACATCCCATCAATAAAAAGTAAACCGTTTGGGGTATTTGTCAACGCATTGTACCGGGAACGGTTGGGGGAAAAGATAAATGTTAATCGCCTGAGGAAGGAGGATGTAATTGGAATCGTTACTCCGATCCTGAACGGAAACCCGGACCCAGCGTTGGTTCAGGGAATTTTTGAAGCCACGGAAGGCAACCCGTTCTTTATCGAGGAAGTAATACAATCTCTGCTTACTGAAAAATTACTAAAACAGGATAACGATATCTGGCATCTTCCTCAAGGTACAAAGATGCCGCTTCCATCCAGGTTGACCGAGCTATTATTGGAACGCGTTGAATCTTTAGGTGAGGATGTCAAAACTGCCCTTGTATGTGGCGCTGTGTTAGGGAGGGAATTCCGGTTTGAAATTTTGCGGGATAGCAGCAGGCTTTCAGATGGTGACGTTCTCGATGCACTTGATACAGCCTTATCCGCTCATTTATTGGAAGAAACAGATACCGGTTATAAGTTCAGGCATTCTTTGATTCGTAGAGTTTTATATGACACAAGCAGCCGCGCGCGCAGGAGCATCCTGCATACACGCGCTGCGGAAGCGATCGAGTCTTCTTTCTCGGATCACGGCTTGGCACTGGACTCTCAACTGGAAAGCCTAGCTTACCACTACCTAAGGAGCACCCAACGAAAACGGGCACTTACCTACCTGTTGAAAGCCGGGGAGCAGGCATCATCCGTTTATGCCCTGGAAGTTGCCATAAAACATTATGAGGATGCACTTTCGCTCATGGACGAATTCAATATGGACAACCCCGCTCAACGGTGGAAAATTCACGAATCGCTGGGATGGTGGTATGACACATTAGCTGACATTCCTCGTTCGATTGGGAATTTCGAGCGGGCATTAGCGCTTACTCCTGCCGAAACATGGAAATCTACTCCCAGCGATCGAGCGCGGTTGCACCGCGCAATGGCAACTGTTCTCATCACAGGTGGCAATCTAACCCAGGGAGAGTCTCACCTGAAGGCTGCTCTTACAGAGGTGGATGAAAATGAAGATGCCTCCGATTATGCCTTGGTACTTTACACTCTGTCACAGTATTACTGGCATAAAAACGAATATCAGGAAGCTTTTGATGCAGCGCAGAAGAGCATGAAGATTGCCGAGCGGCTGAACGATCAGGATGCGCTGGCAAATGCGTTTGAAATGCTTGCACTGACCTGTCATTCGTTAGGTGAATGGCAATCCGGCTTAAAGTTTGAACAGCAGCGGGCATCGTTGGCTGGTCATGAGTTGGATGTGACGAGTGCGTTTGACGTTCATCTCTGACTATGGGAGTATCACCTGTATGGTGATAAGGGGTATGAAGATGTAAAGCAAGTGGTGGATACGACGCTGTCTCAGGCTCAGCGTATGAGCGCCCCACGCGCCATTGCGTTATGTCAATGTTTTAACGGCGCATTGGAATTTCAGGCAGGGCACTGGGACGATGCCGAACAGGAACTTCTTGAGTCGATCCGCCTTTACTCTGAAATAGGTGCAGCATCAGGGGAGGCCATAGCACGTCAGAGGCTGGGGGTGGTCATGACAGCCCAGGGAAGGTTGGAAGAGGCGAGAGGAATGCTCCAGGAGGGGGCAGCGGTTGCAGAACGGGCGATCATGCGAGCCCATTGTCTGACCCGAGTATATGCAACTCTGGCACACAACCGTCTTGTAGCTGATGATCTGGATGCAGCAGATGAGACACTTGAACAGGGACTGGCCATGAGCGAGCGACATGGAAATTGCTCTACATGTGATGCGCTTCTTCTGCCAGTCGCCGTTAGCGTGCGTATCGCTCAAGATGACCTTGAACAAGCAGAGATGTTTTCCAATCGGTTGGACACAGCGGCAAAGGAGTATGCCAGCCAAATGTGGACTGCAATGGCAAACCAATCACGAGCAGAACTGTTGTCTGCGCAGGGAAAGATCGAAGAAGCTATCGTCTATTACAAGGATGCCCAACAGGGTTTTTTGGAAGCAGGCAACCAGTATGAAGCAACACGCTGTAAAAAAGCACAAGAGAAGCTTCAGCAAGTCTAACCAATCAAATAATGGGGGAATTTGGGGATTCGGCCATTTCTTACCATCCCCTATAAAGGGTTCTAATAATCAGGGAAAAATCAGGAACTACCCTGATAATTCATTTGAAAATCAGGCAGGGGTAAGGATTGTGCGAGGTCAAGCCTGTATCCTTTAGCCATCAAAACCAATCTTATAGTTCTAAAGGAGAACAACAATGGCTACACAGATCGAAAACAAACTCAATGGCGTAAACCTTGACCAGCTCATCGGCACGGTCAAGGCCATTCAAGAGACACCTGAATTGGCTCGTTTCCAGTTCCGTGCTCACAATGAATGGATAAATGGCGGTCATAGCCGCACTGAGATCCAGGGTTTTTATGGCGCGAACACGGAAGATGTCTCACGCACTGAGCCTTTCGTTCTTGAAGGCGATGAACCCCCGGTACTGCTCGGTGAGAACCATGGTCCGAACGCAGTCGAAGCTGTCCTGCACGCTTTGGCCTCCTGCCTGGCAGTTGGTTTTATCTATAACGCGGCCGTCCAGGGTATTACCGTGGAAAGCCTGGAGTTCGATATCGAAGGTGAATTGGACCTACACGCGTTCCTGGGTCTCTCTGAAGATGTCCGCCCTGGATACGGCAACATCGAGATCAAGTACCGAGTGAAGGCCGATGCTCCGCGCGAGAAACTCATCGAATTGTGCAACTACGTAAAGAAGACTTCCCCCGTGCTGGACATTGTCCGCAACCCGGTTCCGGTGAATGTCTCTTTGGTAGACTAATCAACACGAAAAAAATACCAGGCCTCTAGGAGGCCTGGTATTTTTTGATTTAAGATGATCTCATCCGCAATATTGGATTGTAAAACAGTGCTGGAATATTGGCCAGCACTGTTCCTGCTAAGCTACTTTATAACTCGCCGATACATTAATCTGCAACTTTGAGCAGATCAGGCCTCAATGAGGTATCCACCTCACGACCAACCCTTAGGACAATTTCAGGCAACGCTTCGATATCCTCAACAGAGGTGCGGAAGTTAACGATACAAGCACGTAATGTAAACTTTCCATCTATCACCGCATTTGAGATATATACCTCGCCACCATTCTGCAAGCGATTCAGCAACTCTGTGTTCAGTTGATTCAAATACGCATCAACATTCTCAAATCCGGGGGTTAGATCAGATGGAACGTATCGGAAAGTGGTAATGCTTAATACCTGTGTAAACGCTTCCAATTCCGGCTGTTCCGAAACAAGTTCATAAAGCCCCTTTGCCAGTTGAATATCATCGGCGAGCATTTGCTCATATCCCTTGCGACCAACATGCTGTAACGCCAGCCAGACTTTCAACGCGCGGAAACCGCGAGAGTTCTGTGGACCATAATCCAAATAGTTTGTCGCTTCCACGCCAAAGTGATAGTAAGGCGGATGATAGGCAAACGCCTCGCGCAATTTCTCAGGGTCGCGCACGAGCACACAACCCGCCTCAAGCGGTGCATACAACCATTTATGCGGATCAACTGCTATTGAATCCGCTTCACTTAAACCGCGTAGTTCGGGTGGAGCATCGGGCAGCATAGCAGCAAAGCCGCCATAGGCACCATCTACATGAAACCACAAATCCTCTTCGCGGCAAATCTTAGCGATCTTCGGCAGGTCATCGATTACACCAGTGCTGACCGAGCCCCCCGTTCCGATTACGATGAAGGGTTGGTCACCCGCCTCTCGATCAGCCTGAATTTGCTCCAGCAAAATATTTACATCCATCCTTAGATCTTTATCTGTGGGAATCCAGCGGATGTTATCGGTCCCGATGCCGACCATATCAGCAGCTTTTTGAATCCAGGTGTGGGTTTCTTGCGAACAATAAATGCGCAGGCGTTTTGTATCGTCTCCATGCAGTCCTTTGGCACGTGCATCCCAGCCGGCCTTTGCCTGGCGCGCAGCAAGGAAACAAGTGATATTTGCAACGTTTCCGCCACTGACGAGTACCCCACCGCTGGTGGTTGGGAAACCAAGCAGTTCTGCGATCCAGCGAATGGTTTGGCCTTCGATCTCGCTGGCCATCGGTGAGAGGAACCACGCACCCGCGTTTTGGTTGACAGCAGAAGCCAGAAAATCACCCAGAATACCGATCGGCGCAGCAGAGGCTGTAATGTATCCCCAGAAACGAGGATGACTGTTGAAGAGCGAGTGGTCGAATAAAAGGTCGGTGGTACGATCCATTAATTGAGCGGGATCGGTTCCAAGGTCCGGAAGGAGGCGGGTGGAATCCAATGCTTCACGGATGGCAGGCGGCGCCTCTCCGGTTGTGACTGGACGAGAGGGTAGCGTATCCATAAATTCAACAATGCGATCCACAAGACGGTATCCCATGCTGCGGAACTCCTCAGGTCGCATTTCAATAGGGGTGGTGCGTTTTTTTGTCATAATTAAATCTCCTTAGCGTAAACCTTCAAACAGATCGGTCTCTCTCGTTCGCCCTCCGTTGACGAGGCTGAGTGTGCGATAATATTCCTGCGTTCCCCACAATGCCTTATGGTTTTCAGGCGATAGATGCTCAAGTTGGCTATAAGCCACCAACTGGGTCTTGTGACTCGAAACAGCCTTCCAAACTGTGTCCCAATAGTCGGCAGTATCTACTACTGAAGTAACAGCCCAGTCAGGCCAGGGAGTAGTATAGCGGACGTTACCGTCCACATTCATCGTCAGTTTGCCAAACACTGATTCATAGGCATCGAATTTACCTTTTGGCCATGCCATATAATACAGCTTTGATACACGATGAGGTGTAGATGAATTAGAATAGCCTGGATCCGCTGCCGCAAGAACGGCAGCGGTCGTGAATTGACAGATTGCTATGTGATCAGGGTGACCATACGCACCGTTGGGGTCGAAAGTAATAACAACATTGGGACGGACACGCTTTATGTGATCAACAATCTTTGCAGTCGCTTCAGCGTGATCTGCATGATCAAGGTCGCCATCAATATAATCAAGAAAATTGACTTCGCGGATGCCAAGTTCTTTTGCTGCGTTGAGCAACTCAGTCTCGCGCATTTTTCCAAGCACATCTCTACCGGGATTATCTTTTTCATCACCAAACCAGCCGCGTTCACCACGAGTGGCAGTGACCAGGTAAGTTTCGATTTCCTCAGCAGCATATCTTGCCAGTGTGCCGCCCATGCCCAGAGATTCGTCATCAGGATGGGCCAGTACACACATCAATTTCAATTTTTTTGTCATTTTAGCCTCTCACTTTCGTGTTGATTATATTCATAAGATACAAGCACTGCCTCCCAAAAATCTCCTCCATTTCTTACCTGCTTTTTCTTTAATTA